>NZ_CP032551.1:1215000-1515000 GCF_009734345.1 Pseudidiomarina andamanensis
CAGCTTCGGTCGCAGCCTTCAACTGACGCTCTAGTTCAGGAATTTTGCCGTACTGAAGCTCTGACATGCGATTCAAATCGCTTGCACGACGAGCAATCTCCAAATCAGTTTTCGCCTGTTCAAGTTGCGCTTTAATATTCTGCTCACCCTGAACCACCGCTTTTTCAGACAACCAAACTTCTTCAAGCTCAGCGTACTTGCGCTGCTGGTCTTGAAGTTCGTCTTCTAATAACTCTAGACGTTTCTTACTCGCTTCATCTTTTTCTTTCTGCAGCGCCTTCTGTTCAAGCTGCAACTGAATAATGCGGCGCTCTAAGCGATCCAGATCTTCCGGCTTAGAATCGATTTGCATACGAATGCTCGATGCCGCTTCATCAATCAGGTCGATTGCTTTGTCTGGCAATTGCCGATCACTAATGTAGCGATGTGACAATGACGCCGCTGCAACAATTGCTGGGTCAGTAATTTGTACTGAGTGATGCACTTCATAACGTTCTTTTAAGCCACGTAAGATTGCGATGGTATCTTCCACCGATGGCTCGTCCACCAGAACTTTCTGGAAGCGGCGTTCAAGCGCTGCATCTTTCTCAATATACTGGCGATACTCATCTAATGTGGTTGCACCAACACAGTGCAATTCACCACGGGCCAACGCTGGCTTCAACATATTGCCTGCATCCATGGCACCATCTGCTTTACCGGCACCAACCATGGTATGTAACTCGTCAATAAATAGAATGATGCGGCCTTCTTCTTTACTTAGCTCATTCAAGACGGCTTTCAGACGCTCCTCAAATTCACCGCGATATTTCGCGCCTGCAAGAAGTGCACCTAAATCTAACGAGAGTACGCGTTTGTGCTTCAGGCCTTCCGGTACCTCACCGTTCACAATACGCTGGGCAAGTCCTTCAACTATCGCTGTTTTACCAACACCAGGCTCACCAATTAACACAGGGTTATTTTTGGTGCGGCGTTGCAGTACTTGAATAGTGCGGCGAATTTCGTCGTCACGACCAATCACAGGGTCAAGCTTGCCGAGTTCAGCTCGCTCAGTTAGGTCTATCGTATATTTTGACAACGCTTCACGTTTATCTTCAGCATTTTGATCGTTCACAGCTTCACCACCTCGCACCTTCTCAATTGCTTGCTCGACTTTTTCACGAGTCACACCTAATTTTTTCAAGATCTCGCCAAGCGCACCTTTGTCTTCGGTTGCCGCTAACACAAACAGCTCAGACGAAATAAACTGATCGTTGCGTTTTTGTGCGAATTTGTCACAAAGGTTGAGAAGTGTTCCGGTTGCTGCAGAAACCTGAACATCACCGCCAGTGCCTTCCACTTTAGGTAACTTATCTAAAGCGGTCGACAACTGTGTTTTTAATGTATTTGAATCAACCTGAAGTAAGGTTAATAAAGGACGAATTGAGCCACCATCTTGCGTCATCAAAGCGTGCATAACATGCACTGGCTCAATAAATTGATGGTCGCGACCCAACGCCAATGACTGTGCGTCAGCAATCGCCACTTGGAACTTGTTGGTTAATTTATCGAATCGCATGATTACCCCTTAAAAAAATCTTCTATATCCTGATTCTTTATGTGGGTATTACTGAGCAAATTTCAAGCGCCAGCGATTTATTTTTTCCAAATCAATGACGCAATGCGACCACAACTTGAATCACGACGATAGGAATACCAACGCGAATCTGTATAAGTACAGTGACCACTTTGTTGAACGGCTTGGCAGCCGTGTTGTTCAAGTATTCGTTGTGCTAACAACGGCAGATTCGCGTGCCATTTACCAGAAATATGGGAGCGAAATGTCTCGGAATCAACTGCACCTGTCGATATAAATGCGGCGCGCACTTCGTCACCAACCTCGAACGCCGGCATTGAAATGGCGGGGCCGATATATGCTAAAAGTTCGTCTGAGGGACAGTTAAAGCGCGCCAATGCTTTCTCAACAATGCCGCTAGCTAACCCTCGCCAACCAGCGTGCACGGCAGCTATTTCAGTACCATTCTGACTGCATAATAAAATCGGCAAACAATCAGCGGTTAATACAGCGCATACCGTGTGGGGTTGATTGGAGTACATCGCATCAGCTTCGATGGTGGGATAGGCATCGTTGAAATCACCGACGCGTGTGCTGTGTATTTGGCGAAGCCAACGTGGTGCAACCGGCAAATTTAATTCATGCTGCAATTGACGGCGATTGCGAATGACTGCGGCCGGATCATCATCAACATGAACTGCTAAATTGCCAGGCCGACTAACAGTTGTCACGGCGGCAAAAACGCCTTCTGGTAATTTCCAATCTAGCAGTTCCATTCAATATACCTGGGTTAGTCGATTGGATGCTCTTGTCTATCGGCACGCAATGCCGCGATGAGCTCAACCATATCATCAGGAGTTGGGGCTTCCCAACTCATCCACTCACCGGTTATTGGATGATGCAGTGACAATCGGGCAGCATGCAGTGCTTGGCGACGGAAGTTGCGCAACGTTTCCAGCAACTCCGGGCTCGCCTTTTGTGGTGGTCTCGGACGCCCGCCATAAGTAAAGTCGCCTACCAACGGATGACGCAAGTGCGCCATGTGTACGCGAATTTGGTGCGTACGACCAGTTTCAAGACGCAAACGCAAATGCGTATGAGCACGGAAACGTTCAACCACACGATAATGCGTTACCGCTGGCTTACCTAATGCAACAACAGCCATATGTGTGCGCTTGGTTGGATGACGCGCAATCGGCTCATCAATCATGCCGCCTGCCGTCATGGGACCATTACACACTGCTTCATATTCACGTGTAATTTCACGTTCTTGCATGGCTGCAACTAAGTGAGTTTGTGCGGGTACGGTTTTGGCAACGACCATCAAGCCAGTGGTATCTTTATCTAACCGATGAATAATTCCGGCACGCGGCACTTGGTCGATTGCTGGAAAGTGATGCAACAGGGCATTCAACAATGTGCCGTCTGGTGTGCCTGCACCTGGATGTACGACTAAACCAGCTGGCTTATTAATTACTAAAATATCGTCATCTTCGTAGACGATTTTTAATTCTATCGGTTGTGCTTCAAAACGTTGTTCTTCCACAAGTTCGGCCGCCACTTCAATGGCCATACCGGCTAAAACTTTCTCGCGAGGCTTATCAACAACCTGCCCCTCTACCTTCACTTGTCCGTCAGTAATCCAGCTTTTTAACCGAGAACGTGAATAATCTGGGAACATCTCAGCGAGAGTTTGGTCCAATCGCTTGCCGTTCGCCGAAGGGGGGACATTTCCTGTTAGTGAAATCTGTTCGCTCATAAATTCGTATTCGGACCTGTGAAAGCAGCCAGTGCTGCGCTAGAATGCGTGAATATGTATAGTGTACCCGTTTGGGACGCTGCACCAAAGTTAAATCAACAGAGATTAAAAAAACACATTATGAAATTTCGTCTAATTGTAGCCTGTGTAACCCTCATGACCTTGAGTGCATGCTCAAGTTCGCCTGATGAATTTGAAAATACGCGAATGACCGACATCGAAGTTGGGTATGAGCGGGCGCAACAAGCCATTCAAGCTGGCAACTTCAGTAGTGCACTACAAACTTTGGAAGCGCTAAATACTCGCTTCCCATTCGGCCCGCTGACACACCAAATTCAACTCGACTTAATTTACGTGTACTACAAAACGGGTGATATTGATAAATCACTGGCTGCGATTGATCGCTTCACACGCTTGAATCCAAATCATCAATCTGTTGATTATGCGCTGTATATGCGTGGTTTAACCAACGAACGCGCGGCGGAGAACCTATTCCAAGATTTGGTCGGTATTGACCGCTCTGATCGTGATCCAACCAAAGCTCGCGAAGCTTTTGATGATTATGCCGAATTAGTTCGTCGCTTCCCCAACAGCAAATATTCAGCCGACGCGCGTCAACGCATGATTGGTATTAAGAGTCGACTGGCACGTCATGAATTAGCGGTTGCCCAGTATTATATGAAGCGCGAAGCATACTTAGCTGCAGCAAATCGCGGCAAATATGTATTAGAAAACTTTCGTGATACGCCTGAAGCTGAGCACGCTCTGGCAATTATGGCTGAGGCTTATCGAAGCCTTGACTTAACTGAACTGTATTCTGATGCGGTCGCAACTCTGAAGCATAACTTTCCGAGCAGTAGCTACCTGTCACAACTTGATTAATGACGATAGACGCGGTGCCTTACACCGCGTCTTCATTTTCCTCGCCAGTACGAATTCGAATCACACGCTCTACATTCGTCACAAAGATTTTACCGTCACCGATTTTGCCGGTCTGCGCTGTTTCTAAAATTGTATCGATACAGCGCTCAACTTGATCATCAGCAACCACAATCTCAAGTTTCACCTTCGGCAGAAAATCAACCATGTATTCTGCACCACGGTACAATTCGGTATGCCCTTTTTGACGACCAAAGCCTTTGACCTCAGCCACAGTCATACCAGCAATACCGATTTCTGATAACGCTTCACGTACATCATCCAGTTTGAATGGCTTAATGATGGCTTCAATTTTTTTCATGAGAGCTCCGAGCTTGCACTTGTCGTTCTAGTTCATAACGAAAGTGATTAGTAATTGGATAACGACGATCTTTGCCGAAATTGCGAGCTGTTATTTTCGGGCCGACAGCACCCTGTCGACGTTTGTACTCATTAATATCAACCAAGCGCACAACACGCAAGACATCTGCTTCATCAAATCCACAGTCAATAATGGCGTTAGGCGACCAGTCTTGCTCGACATAGAGTGTCAAAATTCGGTCTAACACATCATAAGGCGGCAAGCTATCTTGGTCTTTTTGATCAGGCGCTAGTTCGGCAGATGGCGGACGCGTAATGACGCGCTCAGGAATAACTTCTTGCTTTAAATTACGAAAACGAGCCAATTCGAATACTAAGGTTTTCGGTACATCTTTAATTGGCGCGAAGCCGCCGTTCATATCGCCATACAACGTACAGTAACCAACGGCTAATTCACTCTTGTTACCAGTAGTTAACACTAACGAACGTGTTTTATTCGAGACAGCCATTAACAAAGTGCCACGTGCGCGCGCTTGCAAGTTCTCTTCTGTGGTATCTTTTTCGGTGCCTGCAAACAATGGTTCCAGCTGTTGCATGAATGCATCGTACATTGGTTCAATTGCCACAACATCATACTTTACCCCCATACGACGAGCCTGCTCTGCCGCATCATCTTGGCTCATTTGCGAGGTATAGCGAAACGGCATCATAATGGCGTGAACTTTATCAGCCCCCAATGCATCAACAGCAATCGCCATCGTTACCGCTGAATCAATACCGCCGGATAACCCAAGCGTGACGCCCTTAAATCCATTCTTCGTGACGTAATCACGCACTGCTAAAACGAGTGCTTGATAAATTTCTGCTAGCAACGATTGTTCGTGCGGTTTAAATTGAGAATCAAGCAACTGTAAGCCGTTGCTGTCAGCTCGAACACTCGCACACGCAGTTTGACAGTGCGGAAGCTCCGCAACGAGCTCACCCTTCGCATCCATTACTAACGAATGGCCATCGAAAACCAATTCATCTTGTCCGCCACAGTTATTAACATAAACAATTGGAATACGTGTTTCGCTAACTCGTTGCTGCAAAATATGTAAGCGTTGCTGATGTTTCTCAACTTCGTACGGCGATGCATTTAGAGAAATCACCAAGTCGATGTTCTCAGATGCAAGACTCGCCAGCGGCGCCGCATGCCAAAGATCTTCGCAAATCAGCAGCCCAATGCGGTGACCTTGCCAAGTGAAGATGCCATTGTCGTGGCCAGGAATGAAATAACGCTGTTCGTCGAACACGCCATATTGCGGCAGTCGTTGTTTATGATAGCGAGCAAGACATTTACCTTTGTGCAATACCGAAACGCTATTATAAAGTTCATCACCGACGCGTTGCGGGTGACCAACAATAGCAAGATTCGTGTCAGCCGCCGCCGCAATTTTATCTAAAGCTTGGTAAACGAGCTGCTCGAGATCATCTCGGAACAGCAGATCTTCTGGTGGATACCCCGTAATCGCGAGCTCAGGAAATATGACTAAGTCACTATCAGCGTATTGCTGCAACGTTGCGATAATCGACTCGGTATTGCGAGTGATAGCACCCACCGTAAAATCAAGTTGGGCAAGCGTTATCGTTATAGGCTTCATGAACGTATCTCAAGCTCGGCTACAAATAGGATGCGTATGATAGAGCAGCGTTATGTTTCGCGCAAATTCAGAACACCATCATTGATTTAAATTAAAACGTAAACCGGCACTCTCAATGGTGTAAATATCACGGCCATGTTGTTGCTGTACTTGGGCAATTTCCGCCCATTGATATATCACATTACGATGAACTTTTGCCCACAGGTCTCGGCCACAATCAACGTACAGCTGTTCATTGCGTACAACGAGTGGATGTTGCTCTGACAGAGCAAATTGTTGATCGATATTGGTCGTTACCTGAATCACGCTCGGGGAAACGTCAGCGATTTGCGTCCAAGTAACCACAACAAAGGGAACATCAGCCACGCTGATTTTGACTTTCTCGGCGGGGGTGACTAAATAGAAATTGCCCTCTTCATGCACCAACACGCTAGCGAACAACTTGACCAGTCTATCGCGTTGAATTGGCGATCCCTGATAATGCCATTGCCCGTGCTCATCGATATGAATAGGAATTTCACCGCAATACGGCGGGTTCCAACGTTCAGTTGGAGCATGTTTCCCTTGCTCTAACGAGCTAAGAATCTGCTCCAAACTCATTTAGCCCACCAAACGCTTCTGGCGCAATAGATACCAGAGTGTTGCTTCCGTGCGATTCGATACTTTGATAGCTTTAAAGATAGCAGACAAGTGAACGCGAATGGTTCCCTCGGTAATGCCAAGTATGGTCGCGATTTCTTTGTTGGATAAACCTTGTGCCAATAGCTGCATGATTTCCAACTGACGCGGCGACAAAAAGTGCTCAGCGCTCCCTTGTCGATTGATGTTGTCGTTTAGTCGCGACTCTTCTGGTAAATAGCGGTCGTTTTGCAACAGAATACGAATTGCTTGTTTCGCTTCTTCGGCGCTTGCATCTTTTGGCAAGTAACTACGTACCCCGTTACTAAGTGCTTGGCGTACTTCCGACAGCGGGCGTGGCCAGCTAAACAAGACAATATGCGAACTTGGCGCCATTTTTTTCAGCGTCTGTAAGGTCGGACGGATTTCCGCATCGGGAATATCCATATCGAGGAAAATTAGGTTATAGTCGTTTTGGTGGCGCAAATATTCTTGCGCAATATCAAAGCTCGGGGCTTCGTAAATAGCGAGCTGGTCTGAAAAACTAGTGAGTACTTGGATAAGTCCAGCACGTACAAAAAATTGCGAATCTATTATTAATATTTTCATGTAAAACCACGCGCTTTAGTTTTAGTTGTTCACTAACATTTAGCGTATTGTACACGCTTTAACGAATGTTTGAAGTTGTTGTGTTACTAAATTGTAAATTTATGTAAAAAAACCAAATTTACAAATTCAGATATAAACAACCGAATTGGGTCTGAGTGTGCTATAGCCCATAAAATTCAATGATAAAGAGAAATTTATGAGAATTTTACGTTTAATTGGCTTTGTTTTATTAATGTTACATTCTGGCGCAGTATTTGCCCAAAATGTTCTCTTTCACAATTTTAATGGTTACACATTAACTGGAAAGCCGGGAAATGAGGCTGTTCTGGTTAAGTTTGACGCCATGTTAATTCGCGATGGCAAGGTTGCAGCCATTGGGACGCTGGCTGAGCTCGAAAGCGTATATGGCTCGCTTACCGAACAAAAACGCGTAAACCTAAATGGCAAGTTTGTATTGCCAGGTTTAATTGATGCGCATGGTCACGTATTAGGTCTTGGTCAGAATTTAATGCTTGCTGATTTACGTGATGCGAAATCACAAAGCGACGCAGCATCTATGGTCGCCAAATTCGCCAAAAGCGTTCCTTCGGCAAAATGGATTCTAGGTCGTGGTTGGAACCAAGAAAACTGGACAGTGAAAGCGTTTCCTACCGCTGAATCGCTTGACGAAATTTCTTCTGATAAGCCAATTTATTTAACTCGCGTTGACGGACACGCGGCTTGGGCTAACAGCAAAGCATTAGAAATTGCAGGCATTACAGCCGATACCGTAAGCCCAGATGGTGGTGAGATCATTCGTGATGCGCAAGGTAAACCAACTGGCGTTCTCATTGATAATGCCATGAACTTGGTAGAACAAAAGATTCCAGCGGCATCCGCGCAGCAACAAGAAGAAGCGCTGAAGTTAGCTTTTAATCACCTCCTTGAGCGGGGCATCACCGGCGTTCATGACGCGGGTGTCGATGCAACGACCCTACAAGTGTATAAAGACCTTGCTGACAAACAGGCAATGCCACTGCGTATTTACGCCATGTTATCCGCAACAGAACCAAAGCTACCTGAGCTTCTTGCAGCTGGGCACTATGTGACAGAGGACGACAAGCTCACCGTTCGCAGCGTAAAAATCTATGGTGATGGTGCTCTGGGCAGCCGCGGCGCTGCGTTGTTAGCGCCATATCATGACGCGCCAGACCAACAAGGTTTGATGGTGACCTCGCAAGAGCGTATTCGTGAACTATATGAACTCATCATTCCACACGGTTTCCAAATCAATACGCACGCCATTGGCGACCGTGCCAACCGAATTGTACTGGATGAGTACGAACACGCGTTTGAAACCATTGGCGGTCGTAATTTGCGTCATCGCATTGAACACTCTCAAATTGTTCATCCAGAAGATATTCCGCGCTTTAAAGAGTTGAACATCATCGCATCCATGCAACCAACGCACGCGACTAGCGATAAAAACATGGCAGAAGATCGACTCGGTAAAGCGCGCATGAAAGGTGCGTATGCATGGCAGACGTTTGCCGAGCAAGGCACAATCATTGCTGCAGGTTCTGACTTCCCTGTTGAACTTGCCGATCCATTCTTTGGTTTGCACGCAGCAGTAACCCGTCAAGATCGTGACAATCAACCAAAAGGTGGTTGGTACGCGCATGAGAAATTAACCTTAGAACAAGCGTTACGCGCGTTCACACTCGATGCCGCCTACGCTGCCGGACAAGAACAGCAGCTTGGTACGTTAGAGCCAGGTAAATGGGCTGATTTCATTGTGTTAGATCATGATCCGTTTGCCCGTGACGCAGCTATACTATGGCAGAACGAAGTACTTGCAACATACGTTGCTGGCAAAGCTGAGTTTCAAGCTAAATAAAAAAGCGCAGTTAAAACTAAGGAAATAACGCAGTATGGATTTAAAAAATGTTCGTCGTGATTATGAGCAAGGTAAATTGTGCCGCGAATCTCTGGTCGACAATCCGATGCAGCAGTTTGCGCATTGGTTTGCTGCCGCGAAAGATCATCCGTCGCAAACCGATCCAACTGCGTTCACCTTAGCGACCGTTGGTGCGGATAATCAACCGCACCAGCGCATCGTGTTGCTAAAAGAAGTACGCGACAACGGCTTCGTGTTTTACACCAATTACGACAGCCAGAAAGGCCATGACATCAACAACAACAGCCGTGTAGCAATGCATTTTTCATGGTTAGCCATTGAGCAGCAAGTTCGAATTGAAGGATTCGCGCGGAAAATCTCACGTGAAGATAGCGAAGCGTATTTTTACAGTCGTCCACGCGAGAGCCAATTAGGTGCGCTTGCTTCAGCGCAGAGTCACCCGATTGCTAGCCGCAGCGAATTAGAAGCGCGTTACCACGAGCTCACCGAAAAGTATAAAAACCAACAAGTACCCATGCCACAAACCTGGGGCGGGTACCTTGTGGTTCCGGAGCTGTTTGAGTTCTGGCAAGGCGGTCGTTATCGATTACATGACCGCTTCACATTTACCAAAGCCAATCACGCATGGGTCATTGAACGCCTGCAGCCATAATTAGTTAGTTTCGTTACTCCGTTTCGGTAAAGGTTGTTGCATGAAATCAGCAACCTTTTCGAGCTGCCGCCATAATTCAGGACTGTACTCTACCCCACTTTGAAGCTGACGCGCACGCGTCGCCATGGCGCCCTCACCCGGAATACGAATTGGATAGCTTTTATCAATTGGTGTCGCTGCTTTCATGCCATCAACGAGCGCTTGAGCCTGTGCTTTAAATTCTTCCACATTGCCAAATGCGCTTGGGTCAATCACTTGAATCCATACCGTATTCGCATCCAGCCCGGGCTGTTCTTGATGACGCCCTAGTTGGCTCAGCGCTAGCGTCCACAACTCACTAAACAAACACAAGCCTGAACCTTTATAGCCTAATTCTTGACCACCTAACGGCGCCAACACACTCGCAGGATCATTCAAAAAGGTGGTTGCATCGGTGGTGTAGTCGCCGCTGGCGGTAATTAGTGCTGAGTATGGCAACGGCTGCTGTTCCGCAATGGCTTTACGGACTTTGCCTGCCGCAGTCATCGAAAAGCTAATATCGAATAGTATTGGTCGCGACTGAGTTGGGGCGCCAATCGCAAACGGATTTGGCGAAAACCATGCTGACTTTGCACCATGCGGAGCCACAACTTGCTGCCCTGGCGTGGCGCACATCAATTGAATCAGCATGCCTTCATTCACCGCTCGCTCAAGGTATACCGCAAGCGCAGCTACGTGTTGAGCCCGCTTCACAATAACCGTACCAGTACCGCATTCGCGCGCCATCCCAATCGCCGCATCAACCGCTTGCGGCACCACGTAAAGTCCAGAAAGTAAATCAGCGTCCCATAACTGCACTGCAGCACGCTTGCTTACAACCTGATAGTCGCCGCTTGGTCGTGAACTGCCATCACGTAGACAATTAATGTTGTAACGCAAACGCATTAAGCCATGGGTTCGAAATCCCATTAAATCGGCGGCAACCAAATTCTCCGCCATCGCAGCGGCAATTGACTCCTCGGCACCGGCCTGTTGCAGGCAGTTTTGTGCCCACTGACGAATAGAATCTGCTGAAATATGAATATTTTTTTGCTCTGACATGTGCGCTTCATTGTAAATTGAGATAACTTCGATAAGCTTATCAGACAATAGGAAAGAGGAGTATAGAGGTGTCTGAAACATCGACAAAGCAACGGATTGGTGTGCTAACCAGCGGTGGTGACGCCCCTGGCATGAATGCAGCGCTGCGCGCAGTGGTATTGGCTGCCGAGCACTATGGCATGGAAGTGATTGCGTTTCGTCATGGCTACGAAGGCTTGTTAAATAATGAACATGTGCCACTAAAGGGCGCTGATGTCCTGCATGTTTTGCAGTATTCAGGAACGATTATTAAAAGCGCTCGATGCCCTCGCTTTAAGGAGGTTGAGAGTGCGCAATTAGCAGCAACTAACCTTGATTCTCTCGGCATCAGCGCACTCGTTGTTATTGGCGGCGACGGCTCGTTCCGCGGCGCTCATCACTTAAGCCAACACTGGAAAGGCCAAATCATTGGCGTGCCTGGCACCATTGATAACGATTTATACGGCACCGACGCCACCATCGGTTATTCGACAGCGGTCGCGATTGCAATGGACGCTTTGGATAAAATTCGTGATACCGCCGATGCGATGGACCGCGTGTTTATTGTGGAAGTGATGGGCCGTCATGCTGGTTTTATCGGCCTCAAAAGCGCCATGGCAGCCGGCGCCGAACGCATGATTTTGCCAGAACTGCAAAAAGATAAACCACTAACCATTGCCGCGCTAGTCAAGCACATTAAGCGCGTTGAAGAAGTGCGCGGTGCCGGCAGTTACGTCATGGTCTTGAGTGAACATCAATGGCCAGGCGGTGCGGTGGCATTGTCAGAGCAGCTTGAAGCTGAATACAGTTTGCCATGTCGCCCTTGCTTACTCGGTCACATTCAACGTGGTGGGCCACCCACATCATCCGATCGCGTGCTCGCGTCAGAACTAGGTGTTCACGCTGTAGAGCTTATTCTGCAGGGCAAAACTGAGGTTATGGCGGGTATCAAAGCCGGTCAAATGGTTGAAGTGCCATTGGTGGATACTTGGACCAAAAAGAACCCACTTGATGCGAATCTTTTACGTATTCAACACGAGATTTTTAATCCAGTAAAAAAGTCAGCGCGTAGTTAATCAGATAGTGGCAATTTGGGGCAATTATACGGATAATATGCCCCTTTTTAATTTGCCAAAATCAACCCTGTTGAACGAACGGAGGTGAATCACCTTGAGTCAACAAAACCCAAATCAACAAACCGCTCAGACGAAAGTTGCTGAAGCTGTAAAAACTGACGCGTCTGTGCGTGAGTTTTTTGGTGCAACCACCGATAACTCAGTGTACGCCAACGGCACGCATATTATCGGCTTCGGTTTTGATGGTACTGCATGTTTTCGCAAAGGAACACGTAACGGCCCTGACGGCCTGCGTGCTGTGTCGGAAGATATCGAAAGCTATTCGCCATACCTCGATGCGGATCTGTTTGATCTCCCGTTTTATGATTTGGGCAATTTATCGCTTGGCTCAAGTGATGATGTGGAAGCGCAGTGGCAACACGCCAGCGACCAGTTTGACGAGATTTTTCAACCGCTCGACTTACAGGCAAACAATATTCGCGTGTTAACGCTTGGTGGCGAACACTCGATTTCGTATGCGCCAATTCGCAAATATTTACAGCAATACCCTGATTTAGTGTTACTGCACCTTGATGCGCATGCTGATTTGCGTGATGGCTTCTTGGGTTATCATTATTCACACGCATCGATTATTCGTCGCGCGCTTGATCATTTTGGTCCGGGCCACGAACTCATTCAGTACGGAATTCGTTCAGGCACTCGCGAAGAATACCAATACATGAATGAGCACGGCACGGTGCGTAAATCTCGTAAAGACTTTTTAGATAGCGTGGCAGCCATTGCTGACGACCGCCCAATTTATCTGACGCTTGATCTGGATTACTTTGATCCGGCATTTTTACCGGGTACCGGTACCCCTGAGCCAGGTGGTGAAGATTTTCACTCATACGTCAGCTTGATGAAGTTATTGCGTGGCAAGAATCTTGTCGGTGGCGATGTTGTTGAGCTATCACCGGAGATCGATCCTACCGGTAACTCTGACGTGTTTGCTGCAAAAATTGTGCGCGAACTATTGATCATTTTGAACGAAAAAGGGGCTCGCTGATGGCTCAGAACTGGACAATCGACGATGCCGAAGAACTCTACGGTGTAAACCGCTGGGGTGCTGGATATTTCTCAATTGGTGCAAACGGCAGCATTCAAATCGCACCAAACCACCGTTTGCCTGATGTCACCATCGATATGCAAGAAGTGGTGGATGAAATCTTAGCCGAAGGCATTCAGTTGCCTGCGGTTATTCGTTTTCACGATATCCTGCGCTCGCAAGTTGAAATACTGAACGAAACCTTTGCTAAAACTATCGCGGATGCTGGCTACAATGCTCGCTACGTTGGTGTGTTCCCAATTAAAGTGAACCAGATGCGTGAGGTGGTTGAAGAAATCATCGATGCTGGCGAACCGTACGATTACGGTCTTGAGGCTGGTTCAAAGCCGGAGTTGATGGCCGTACTTGCCTACAACGAGAACCCAAATGCGTTAACCGTTCTTAATGGTTATAAGGATGAGGACTACTTGACCCTCGCCCTACTTGGCCGTCAGTTACGCCGCAAAATGATCATTGTCATTGAAAAGTTCAGCGAACTTGAAATGTTGATTCCGCTGGCGAAAAAGCTCGGCGTGGAACCAATGATTGGTTTGCGTAGCAAAATGATGGTCCGCAGCGCTGGCAAATGGGCTGGCTCAAGCGGCGACCGAGCAAAATTTGGTTTAAGCATCACTGAAATTTTGAACATTGTTGAGCTTCTGAAAAAAGAAGACATGCTGCACTGTGCGAAATTATTACACTTCCATATCGGCAGCCAAATGTCAGATATCCGCAAAGTGAAAGAAGCGGTTTCTGAGGGCGCTCGTTTGTACGCCAAGCTCGTTCAAATTGGTGTGCCGCTGGAATATTTAGACATTGGTGGTGGCCTTGGTATCGATTATGACGGCACCAGTTCAACTACCGACTCGTCGCGTAACTACTCAACCGAAGAATACGTTGCCGACGTGGTTTATGGTGTGAAACAAATCTGTGATTTGGAAGAAGTGCCGCACCCGAACCTTGTGAGCGAAAGTGGCCGCGCCATTACCGCTCACCACAGCTGTGTGGTGACCAACATTGTCGGTGAAATTAAAAACACCGGCGCGCAGTTTGATATCAGCGCCAGCACCGACGAACACATTCTTGTGAGCAATATGCGTGAACTTGTGAACGCTGCGGATATGCACCCGCAAGAACGTTACAACGACGCAGCATCTTTCAAACAGAGCGCTTACGAAGCATTTAAGCTCGGTATTTTATCGTTAGAAGAAATGGCGAAGCTCGACACCATGTACTGGCGCATTTTGAGCGAGATTCATCAATCGCTTGATCGCGAAAGCTTCGTGTTCCAAGAATTGGAAGAACTCGAAGACATGTTGGCGAGCCAATACTTGTGTAACTTCTCAATTTTCCAATCGGCGGCCGATACTTGGGCCATTGGCCAAGTACTCCCTATTGTTCCAATTAGCCGCTTAAACGAGAAGCCAGAAGTACGCTGCTCTATTGTCGACATTACCTGTGATAGTGACGGTAAGCTAAGCAAATACATTGAAGGCACCGAAATCAGCGATAACATTCCAATGCATGCGTTACGCAAAGGCGATAACTATTACGTTGGTATGTTCTTAACCGGTGCCTATCAAGACGTGATGGGCGATATGCACAACTTATTCGGCCGTTTAACCGAAGTGCATATTTACTGCCACGATGACGAACCAGGCGACTTTTACATTGAAGAGGTAGTTCCGGGTACCTCGGCTGAGAAAGTGCTTGAGACGATGCAATACAACACCGATTTCATGGCCAAAACCGTGAAGAAGTCGATTGATCGTGAAGTTCGTAAAGGCCACATCGCACCACGTGAAGGTGTGAAGTGGACTGACTATTACGAGAAGTGTTTGGCGGGTAGCACCTACTTAAAGGTGTAAAACCAACCAAATTGCGTATTTACTGAGCAAACGGTCTGAATTCACCGATTTTCCTTAAAAAAGCGGTTGACTCAGACCCGAAAAACTCGTTTAATACGCCCCGACGCCCAGATAGCTCAGTCGGTAGAGCAGGGGATTGAAAATCCCCGTGTCGGTGGTTCGATTCCGCCTCTGGGCACCATTATTCGAAAAGCCTCGCAAGAAATTGCGAGGCTTTTTTCGTTCTGGCGCTGTACCAGATTTGTACCAGCAACAAACACAAAAAAAGGGCGCATCCTGCGCCCCTCTCCTTTCGTCATTCTGTGCTGCGAATTAGAACTCGTAGCTGTAGCTTAAGCTGAACACTTGCCCTACTTCACGGGTTTGTACAATTACGTCAGACTGCGTCACTTCTTGGTCTTCGCCAAGCAAGTTCTGCACTTTGAAACTAATTTTCGAGTTAAAGTCTGGGTAATAGTTGTAAACCAAATCAAGTGAGTGGAACGGTTGCTCGTAAGCATCACCACGACCACCGATACCAGCGGCCAAGATGCGCTCACCAAACACGTTGTACACTAGCGAGCTTGAGTGATTGCCATTCAGCGAGTCGTAGCCTAACTGAAAGTTAGCAACGTACTTTGAATGGCCTGTCATGCGCTTGGTTGGGTTGGTTAAGTTACCCGCTAGCGCTGGGTCAATCACTGCTTCTGAGTCACTTAAGGTTAGGTTACCAGCGGTGAAGAAGCCGTCAGCCAGATAAGCAAGGTCATGTAACCACTCGAATTCCACGCCGTATACTTCAGCTGAAATACCGTTCACGTAGTTCAACGTGTACTCTTCGTCACCAACACTTAGTACTGACTCAATTGGCTTTTCAATATCCTTGTAGAAAGCCGAGACGGTATAGTTATCACCGTTGCCAGCAAAGTACTCGAAACGCGCGTCTAAGTTCATCATTGGGCTGCTTTCAAGGCCCGCACGACCGATAGTACGAATGTCGGTAATTGGGTCGTAGTAAGCAACTGGCACCGTTTCACGAATATCAGGGCGAACAACCGTTTCAGAGAAACCAAAACGTAATTGGTAATTATCGTCGCTGATATAAGTTAATGACAATGCTGGGTAGAAGTCATCTTCCACGGTTGTACCGTTTAGAATACGCTCGAGCGAGTAGAAGGTTTCCAGATCTTCACGCGTGAAAATCAAGCTTGAAGTAGCCAATGACACTTGCTTGAACTCTTCCCAACGCACACCACCAGCTAAACGCCAGCTGTTAGTCAGGAATGCATCAAACGAGCCGTAAAACGCATCGATTTTCTGCACCGCCATGTAATCATCGGCATCTGGTGACGTTGGCTCACGGTAAGACAACAAAAAGTTGTTCTCAGCAATGCGCTCGTCAGTCAGATAATCGGTGACGCCCAACACGTCATTCGCATCTTCGTTAACGGTAACACGCAAACCTGAACCGTTATCCATAGCAAAGCGATCAGTGGTGTAATAACGTGCTTTATCGGTGAAGTCGTAGCCCGCTTTCAATTCGACATCCATGCCGGCGAAATTAGTTGGTAAGCTAAAGTTACCGCTGTACGATTTCACGTTGTCTTGCATATCCACGTACTGATATACCGCACGGTTATCATCACCGGTGACAACCGTGGCTAAGTATTCACCCTGGCTGCCGTACAAATCATCGAAACGATACGAATTATCCGTTGGAATATCTGTTTGCGCTTCAGATTCAGTGTACTGCCAATCAAAGCCAATACCCCAGTAATCTAGGAAGGTATGCTGACCACGAATTTGGTCGATATCGAGCGTGCGCTCTTCGTACTTAAATTCGTGTTCGCGGTTCGCCAAGCCAGAACCAAAGATAGTTTTTAAGTTACTACCATTTGGACTTTGCATGATGCCGAACTCAGACTCATCTTCAGAATCAGTCAAATACAACTTGGTATAGCTGACACTGTGCGTATCAAGCTCATAGCCGACACTAAACACACCGTTTAAACGCTCTGTTTCGGTGGTCAGCGTGGTTTCACTTAACGTGTTGTAGCACGAGTTCGAAACTTCTTCGGCACTGTTCAGTGTGGTCGCACAGCCTTCAGTGGCGTTCTCACTCAGTACTGCGTTAGTGCGCTCAGACACATCCCACTTGGTGTCGTAGGCGCCAGCCAGTAAGAAGCCGATGCTGCCGCCGAAGTATTCTTCGTCGAAGCTGTTACCAATACTAGCTTTAATGCTGTAATTCGGATCTAACGAGTCTTCTTGCAACGCGACATCGCGCGGCAACGATTGCGCTAACTGTGCATTAATAGCACGCGCTTGTTCACTTGCTGTACCCGTTTCGTTATCAACGAGACCTTCGCGCCCCACAATGTTACGCAGACTAAAATCACCACGATATTTCACAATAGCTTCGCGAATATTTTGTGGTACGCCAGCTTCGTTACGACTGTAGGTATAACCATCAGAAGCATTGGTGTTTTGACCGATACCAACCTCAAGATTCACTTGGAAATCAGACGGTAATGATTTGGTACGGATATCAATATTACCGCCACCAAAGGCTGCAGGCATGGCAGGCGAGAATACTTTCTGTACCGCTAAGCTCTCGATAATGGTTGAGGGAATAATATCGAGTGGAATAACGTTACGGGTTAAGTCAGGGCTAGGAATGCTTGCGCCGTTTAATCGTGCGCTTGAATAACGCTCACCTAAACCACGAACATAAACATATTTACCGTCAACAAGGGTCAAACCTGTGACACGACGTAATGCCGAAGCTGCATCGCTATCGCCGGTTCTTGATAACTGTTCAGCACCAAGAATATCTGCTACGAAGGCTTGGTTTTTACGCTCATCAACAACAGCGGCAGCGCTGCCTTGTAAACGGGTACCGGTGGTTACAACTTCTTCAATCGTGGTATCAGCCGCGGTTTCGGTAGTTGTTTGCTCGGTTTCTTGCTGCTGCGCGTACGCCTGACCACTCGCAAGAAGGGCAATACTGACCGCTAGGGCTAGCGGCTTGAGTTTATAATTGGTGCTCATCGTCAACTCCTGCGTTATCGGTAATAGCAGGCGTGCCATAAGCACGCCTGCCATAAATTGCTATGCAACAAGTTTTCTTAGTCTTGTTCTGCAGCAGTTAACGCAGCTTCAACCCACTGATACCATTCAGAAGAAGTGTCTGTGCTTGAAACCGCACCTACGTAGTCAACCGCTTCAAAGAAGCTGTTACCTAAACCACTCAGGTCGTTCGCAGTCACTGTGATATCAGCTGATGACATGTCAGTTGCGAAACCGTCTGAGCCAAATACTGTTGCGTTACCGCCAAGGCGCGCGTTCACACCACCGTTGTCGAACCATTCTTGACGGCTAGTACCGTCACTGAATAATGCTGCTGACGTGAATTCGTTTTCAGCAACACAAGCCATCGCTGAGTTGAAGAAGTTCAAATCACCAGCAGTAACACCTAACTCGCCATCACCAGTAAACAAGATGCAGCGGGTATCGTTGGTCGCAACGTCAGTTTTCACCAATAAGAAGTTATAAAGCTGACCTTGGAAGTTGTCGTCAAACTTCATTGCAGTTGATGGATCGTTGTCACGCGTTGATAAACCGTCAGTGGTGACAACAGTCACGTTGGCAATGTTTGGACGTGAGGTTGGAGCTTGTGAGTATTCAGCGCCTGAGTTTTTCTCACCGTCAGCTTCGAAGCCGCCGTTACCCATGAATACGTCAGTTCCGTCAACGTTGACAGTACCGTGTTTAATGTACAAGAACTGTGCATTACCTTGCCAGCCAGCATCGATATCCATTGAGTCATCTTGGGTGTCAGTGAATACAACGCGTTTCAGGTTTGCTGCGCCACCGAAGAACTCGATACCGTCATCGTAACCTTGGTGAATGTGGATGTACTCGTAAGAAGAGCCTGAACCTACAGCGTTCAAGGTTAATGAGTTCAAGTCATCACCATCGCCGCCAGCACGTGGGCCTGAACCTGCGTACCAGATTTTTGCATAGGCCATAGAGCCGCTGTCATCAGCGTTATCATTACCGCCGTAGTAGCTTACGATACCTTCAGATGCCACGTTACAAGTGCCAGCATCACGCTGTGCATCAGTACATTGGTTGGTAATACCTTCACCGTTGATAATAATACCGCCCCAATCCGCAAAACGCGGGCCGTTACCAACCACGTCAAAGCGTGTAAACGCATTTGCAGAGGTGAAAGTTACCGGCTTATCGAACGTACCAATTGCATTTAATTTTGCGCCTCGAGCAACACGAATGATGGCTTCACCGCTAGTGAATGCCAACGTTGCACCTGGCTCAACAGTCATTACTGGGCCATCTTGGTTGATAGTGCATGAGGTGGTGGTGTCACAATCTTCACCAATCAATAATGCGCCATCAAATACGTGTACACCACCATCTGGCAATTCAGCGAAGGTAATATCTTCGGTAATTTCAATGTTACGGCTCGCAAACTCAAGGTTGTATTCGCAATCGCGACCATCAAATGCACCTTGAACACCGTTATAAGTTGCACAAAGGTTATCGTTGCCAGTGCCACCGGTATCGCCACCTGAGCCATTATTCACGACGCTGTTGTCATTCACTGTTGGGGTAATTTCGATATCGCCACCACAACCGGCCAATGCCAATGCTGAAGCAACCGCGGTAACTTGGAAAAGAGTTTGCAATTTCATTGTGTTCTCCTGGAAAGGAACGAATGTAAGTAATTAAACGACGCAGGCAGATTAGTGAGATGGCATGACAAATTTGTGACAAATTCGTTTTGTCATGAAAGATTCATTGAACCGAAACAGAACTGTCACGGTAAAAATAAAGAAAGAAACACAATGTTTTGTTTAAGAATGTGGAGCACCAACACCGCGAGTGCTACATTGATAACGAGCAGTAAATAAAATGAGGTAATTATAACGTGCGCTATTTCATTGCTATTGCGGTTGCCATATTGGCCCTGTTGCTGTGGTTTGCACCGGCCGATTCTCAAATACGCCTCATTACGTTAAGCAAATCTGATCTTGGATGGACAGTCACGTACCAGCTAAACGAGCCGGTAACGCAATTAGAATTTGTACGCTCACCCAATGAATCACGCGCTGCTCGCTGGCAACCATTAACCGAGAATATCGAAATTGCTTGGCGTAACGGCTCTGAAGTTATCCGTAGTAAAAATGGCGAAGCGTTTTCAGAAGCTGCCTTCATTCTTGATGCAACCTACACCACCCTACCCAAAGATTATGCGCCGTTTTCACCCTTTAGTGACGGTGGCATGCTCATTCATACTGCACGCTTTTTTGCATGCGCCGACCAGTGTGGTGCAGCCCATCATGAATGGCCGATGGCGGTCAGCTTGACCACAAATGACTATATGTTGGTTGATGGCCAATTACGGCTTGGTTTCCATGAGTGGCTCGATAGAGACAGCGGCCGTGCCATTTATATTGGCTCACAACCTCCGGAAACCTTTTCCGCACTGGTTGCGATTATCGATCCTGCACTGCCATCTTCATTGCGTCAGGATATGATCACCGAGTTACCGATGATCATGAGTTACTACACCAAACAACTGGGTGCGCTTTCGCAAACGCCAACCTTGTTCGCCTCATACAGTGATTTTCAGGGAGATTATTACGGGCACCAAGGCGGTGTTCTGCCGCATCAGGTATTTATGCATTGGTATGGCGAGCAAGCCCTGAAAAACGTTGATGAGCAGAATACGCTTTGGTTCTTTGCCCACGAGATTGCACATTTGTTTCAAGGTGCAGGGTTAAAATACTCAAGCTCAGATGAAGCCTGGATTCATGAAGGCGCTGCTGAATTAATGTCGTACCTCTATACCGATACGAAGCTAGCGAAAAGCAATCAACTCGTCCAAGATGCCGTGCGCAAAGCACAAACCGAATGCGTTGCGTCATGGCCGGCAAGCGAACCTTTTATTAATGTCGGTCGCGTAAACTTTAGAGCACACTACAGCTGTGGCTTGGTCGCCAACGCTGATCTTCATGCGCAATTACAAGCCAATGGTGTTGGAGCTGGTATTTTTGCACTGTGGGAAACCTACTCAACCATGGTAAGCGACGGTGCGCCGGCTAACTCCGAGACTTATTTTGCCGCTTTCGAGCAGCTAACGGGTTACGCCTCAATGTCGCTTCGACAATTGATTGATCGGCCAGTATCTGCTTCTATAGCTCCCTAAATTAAAATTACTCAGGAATTTCATATGAAACCGCAGCGAATTTTTATCACTGGCGGCGCCAGCGGCCTTGGTTTTGCGCTTGCCCAAATCTGTGCCAAAGGCGGTTGGCGTGTATGTATTGGTGACCGTGATATTGAGCGCGGTGAAGCGGTCATTGGCAGTCTGCAGAAGTTTCAACACCAAGCCATGTTCATGCCTTGCGACGTTACCCGTGTGAGCGATATCGAACAGGTTGCCAAGAAACTGGACGACGAATGGGGTGGTGTTGATGTGGTCGTCAACAATGCGGGTGTAGCGCAAGTGGGTCAGCTGGCTCAAACCACATTGAATGATTGGCAGTGGATCATCGATATCAATTTATTAGGCGTGGTGCGCGGTTGTAAGGTATTCACGCCAATGTTCAAACGCCAAGGGCATGGTCATTTTGTCAACGTGGCATCAATGGCCGGGTTACTTGATGTGCCAAACATGAGCGCTTATAACGCGACCAAGGCGGCGGTGGTTAGCCTGTCTGAAACGCTGCAAAACGAACTGAAAAAAGACAATATTCATGTCACCGTAGTATGCCCAAGTTTCTTCAAAACCAATTTGGGTCAGGGCATGCGTACCTCGATTGATGGCATGGAACAAAAGCTCGACAAGCTCATGCGCTCAAGTAAATTAAACGCCGTTGATATTGCACGCATGATTATGAAAGCCGTAGAGAAGAAGAAAACCCACGTACTGCCGCATCGCCAAGGCCGAATGGCGTGGTACATGAAGCGATTTTTGCCACGAAGTTGGTACCAAAAATTGCTCTATTCACGTATGAAATAGTCAACACATCGGTTTTTATATAACGCCCTCAGCCTGAGGGCGTATTTGTTTAAATTTCATTCAAAACACCTTAAGTCACGCCCTGCTTCGCTAAATAGAACCGTTTAACTTTATTCTATATTCACAAGGTGAATGCCTGTAATGCACTTCATTCATTTGTTGTATTCAATCAATTCAGTCTAGCCTAGAGTTCGTTAACACACGAACAACAACTGGGTAAATTATGAACGGACTAAAACTCCCAAAACTTGAGCAACCTGTAGCAGGTTTAATTGATCAAAATTGCCAACAATTTTTGCTCGACTTGGTACGAAACTTCCGCCCGAAGCTTCAGCGGCTATTAGCCAATCGTCAGCAACGGCAACAGCAAATAGACAATGGTGCGTTACCGGATTTTGCTCCAGAAACAAAATCGATTCGTGCCGGCGAATGGCGCGTCGCAAGGCTTCCGAAGGATTTAACCAAACGTCGTTTGGAAATTACTGGCCCGGTTGACCGCAAGATGGTGATCAATGCGCTTAATGCGAATGTTGATTGCTACATGGCTGACTTTGAAGATTCTCAGTCGCCAACATGGGAAGGCGTCATTCAAGGCCAGATCAATTTGTTCGATGCCAATACTGGAAAAATGACGTACACCGACCCTACATCGAATAAGCGTTATCAACTCAATGAAAACCCTGCCCTTTTGATTGCTCGTGTTCGCGGTCTGCACCTGCCTGAGAAGCACGTTGAAATTGATAACGAGGTGATTCCGGGTTGCTTATTTGATTTTGCGCTTTATTTCTATCTTAACTATCAGCAACGTGTCGCTCGTGGCACCGGCGTCTATTACTACCTACCGAAACTCGAGCACAGCAGCGAAGCACAATGGTGGGCTGACGTCTTTACCTTCACCGAAGACTACTTTCAGCAATCACGCGGCACCATTCGTGCAACGGTGTTAATAGAAACCCTACCCGCCGTGTTCCAAATGGACGAGATTTTATACGCCATGCGTGAGCACATTGTGGCGCTAAACTGTGGCCGCTGGGATTACATTTTTAGCTACATCAAAACGTTGAAAAACCATCCTGATCGGGTGCTTCCTGACCGACAGGTCGTCACCATGAACCAGCCATTCTTAAATGCCTATTCTCGGTTGTTAGTGAAAACCTGTCATAAGCGCGGCGCGCTAGCGATGGGTGGTATGGCTGCGTTTATCCCGAGCAAAGATCCAGCCGAAAACGCCACCATTCTCGCCAAAGTTAAAGCGGACAAAGAACTCGAACGCAACAATGGTCACGACGGTACCTGGATTGCGCATCCGGGGCTTGCCGACACCGTCCGCGAGGTATTCGTTGCTGGGCTTGATGGGGATAACCAATTACATGTATTGCGCGAAAACGATGCGCCAATAGTCGCTGCCGATCTGCTCGAACCGAGCTCCGGCGAACGTACTGAAGCGGGCATGCGCACCAATATTCGTGTGGCACTGCAGTACATTGCCGCTTGGATATCGGGGAAAGGCTGTGTGCCCATTTACGGTCTTATGGAAGACGCCGCCACCGCCGAAATTTCACGCACCTCCATTTGGCAGTGGATTAAACACGGTAAAACCCTCGATAACGGCGAGGTCGTGACCAAAGATTTATTCCGAAATTACCTGCAACAAGAGGCTAGCGTGGTTCGTAACGAAGTAGGCGAGCAACGCTGGGAAGCCGAGAATTTTCCTAAAGCCATGCGGTTGCTAGAAGACATCACCACCGCTGATGACCTGGTCGAGTTTCTTACCCTGCCAGGCTACGAACTTATTCAATAATAATTCCATAACTTAACAGGACAACAACCATGACAACCATTCCATTACACCAAGCAGAAGCTGCGAAACAGCTTGAACATGATTGGCAACAGAACCCACGCTGGACTGGCGTTGAACGTACTTATTCGGCGCTCGATGTGGTGCGTTTACGCGGCAGTGTGCAACCTGAATGTACCTATGCTCAAAATGGCGCAGCAAAACTGTGGCGCTTAGTGAACGGGGCGGCGCAAGAGAAATTCGGCAAAGACTATGTGAATGCGCTCGGTGCGCTCACGGGTGGTCAAGCGGTGCAACAGGTTAAAGCGGGTCTACAAGCAATTTACCTGTCGGGCTGGCAAGTCGCCGCTGATAATAATACCTCGTTGAGCATGTATCCCGATCAGTCATTGTATCCGGTAGATTCAGTGCCAACGGTCGTCGAGCGTATCAACAACAGCTTTGCTCGCGCTGATCAAATTCAATGGTCAAAAGGTATCGGCCCTGACCAAGACGGCTACGTGGATTATTTCGCGCCGATTGTCGCGGATGCTGAAGCGGGCTTTGGTGGCGTGCTGAATGCCTACGAGCTGATGCAAGCGATGATTCGCGCTGGCGCCGCTGGTGTGCATTTTGAAGATCAGCTAGCTTCGGTGAAAAAATGCGGTCATATGGGCGGCAAAGTGTTGGTGCCAACCCAAGAAGCAGTGCAAAAGCTAATTGCTGCACGTCTCGCTGCTGATGTTGCCGGTGTGCCGACGTTGATTCTCGCCCGCACCGATGCCAACGCCGCCGACTTGCTCACTTCTGATGTTGATCCGAACGACCTCCCGTTCTGCACGGGTGAACGCACCGCCGAAGGCTTTTACCGTGTGAACGCCGGTATCGATCAGGCAATTTCCCGTGGTTTAGCGTATGCGCCATATGCCGATTTACTCTGGTGTGAAACCGCCAAGCCTGATTTAGACGAAGCGCGCAAGTTTGCCGAAGCCATTCACGCACAGTATCCAGGTAAATTGCTCGCCTATAACTGCTCACCAAGCTTTAACTGGAAGCGCAATCTTGATGATGCCACCATCGCTAAGTTCCAACGTGAACTGGCAGCTATGGGCTATAAGTTCCAGTTTATCACCTTAGCTGGCGTGCATAACATGTGGTACCACATGTTTGAATTAGCACATGACTATGCACGCAACGATATGTCAGCGTATGTGAAGCTGCAGCAACAAGAATTCGCGGCAGCTGAAAAAGGCTACACTTTTGTAGCGCACCAACAAGAAGTTGGTACGGGGTATTTCGATGACGTCACTAATGTGATTCAAGGTGGGAAGTCTTCGGTAACTGCGCTAACCGGCTCGACTGAAGAAGAACAGTTCAAAAAACCGGCGTAAGCAAAGGTTTACGAATACCTACTTAGCATTACCTCGGAAAATACTGGGTATAAGCCGCCAAGCACAGGTGTTTGGCGGCTTTTTTGTGGTAGTATGCGCGCGCCTGAATAGACAATTCATCTCAGAAATTGGGCTGTTCACCCCTGAAGCCTCGCATGTTGAAGGAATAACGACTCATGTGGAAACTACTGCTGTTATTGTTGGGCGCTAGCCTGTTCTCACCAGCCGCATTTGCGGCCGCTGGTCAACTTGACCTCACCACCGCAAACGTTGGTATTGCCGCTATTATCATCTTTACCATTGCTTATATTCTGGTGATGGGCGAAGAGCGATTGCACATGCGCAAGTCGAAGCCGGTGTTAGTCGCCGCTGGTTTAATCTGGATCATGATCGGTTTTGTGTACGTGCAAAACGATTTACCAGGTGTTGCCGAGGATGCATTTCGTCACAACTTGCTCGAATTTGCCGAGCTCATGCTGTTTTTGCTGGTGGCCATGACCTACATCAACGCCATGGAAGAGCGTCGCTTGTTTGATGCTTTGCGTGCATGGTTAATCAAAAAAGGTTTTAACTACAAACAGCTATTCTGGATTTCAGGGTTTCTTGCGTTCTTTATATCGCCTATTGCCGACAACTTAACCACCGCACTTCTCATGTGTGCCGTCATTATGAAAGTTGCAGACGGCGACAAGAAGTTCATTAGTATTTCGTGTATCAGTATTGTCATTGCAGCAAACGCTGGTGGTGCCTTTAGTCCATTCGGCGACATTACCACTCTGATGGTGTGGCAGGCTGGTATGGTTGAGTTCCAAGAGTTCTTTGTCTTGTTCATCCCGTCGCTACTCAACTATTTAGTGCCTGCAGTCATCATGAGCTTCTTTATTGAAGACCGTAAGCCGTCATCGATTTACGAAGAAGTTGAACTGAAGCGCGGCGCATTGCGAATCACCAGCTTATTCTTGCTAACGATTGCCACAGCGGTTGCTTGCCACATGTGGCTGCACTTACCGCCTGTACTTGGCATGATGATGGGCTTGGGTTACCTACAATTCTTTGGTTACTTCTTACGAATGACCTTACCAGGCTCGCTTGCGCGCAAACGTGCTATGGCTGAACGTGCTGGTGATATGGCACGTCTTGAACGCCTTGGTAGCGTGGTGCCATTTGATGTATTCAGCCGCGTACAACGCGCCGAGTGGGATACGTTGTTATTCTTCTACGGTATCGTCATTTGCGTTGGTGGTCTTGGCTTTATGGGTTACTTATCACTGCTTTCCAATACTTTGTATTTAGACATGAGCCCAACCTTTGCCAACGTGGCGTTAGGGGTAATGTCAGCGGTTATCGATAACATTCCAATTATGTTTGCGGTGCTGTCGATGCAACCAGAAATGTCGCACGGTCAGTGGCTATTGATCACGTTAACGGCCGGTACGGGCGGTAGCTTGTTGTCGATTGGTTCAGCAGCAGGTGTTGCACTCATGGGGCAAGCGCGTGGCTATTACACCTTCGCTAGCCACCTAAAATGGACACCAGTGATTGCGCTTGGTTACATCGTCAGCATCTTAGCCCACATGTGGCTAAATGAGCACTTGTTTACGGTCTTCAACCACTAACGAATAACCAATAACGATTAACGTCTTACCCCGAAGTCGTGCGCACACAACGCATAAAGCGCACGGCGTCGGGGTACGGAAACACATCGGTAATCACGCCACGCGCAAGATTGTCTTGCTGTTGCCGCCAAAACTCAGCATCAATCAGTTCCGGATGGTATTTCAGTAAAATATCTCGTAGCTTCGGTTGCGGCACGGCATACGTCGCGAGTTGCTCGGGGAATACATCATTGGGCGCCACCGTATACCACGGCTCAGGCGCAATCATCTGCTCATACGTTTCTGGCTTTGGTAACTTGCGGAAGTTCATTTCGGTGAGGTACTGAACCTCATCATAGTCATAAAACACCACCCGTTTATGGCGCGTTAAGCCGAAGTTTTTCAGCAGCATGTCACCTGGGAAAATATTCGCGGCCATCATATCTTTGATCGCTTGGCCGTAATCTTTCATCACCATGTCTATTTCAGCGTCGGTGCCGTATTCCAAGAAGATATTCAACGGCATCATCCGGCGCTCAACAAACAGTTGGCAAATCACCAATTGTCCGTCTTCGATGGTTAAACTACCCGCCACGGTGCTGGTGAGTTCGTCGAGCAAGTCAGGCGAGATACGATCAAGCGGAATAGCCACGTTGGCAAATTCATAAGTATCTGCCATACGCCCGGCACGATCATGACGCTTAACCATGCGGTAGCGATCAATAACCGTTTGTCGGCTCATCTGTTTGCCGCCACCAAACTGGTCTTTAATCACTTTGAATACATACGGGTACGACGGCAACGTAAATACCGTCATCACCATCCCTTTAATACCTGCAGCGGCTACCAGTTGGTCATCGCTGGCTGCTAAGTGATGCAGAAAATCACGATAGAACTCGGTTTTACTTTGCTTATGTAATCCAATAGCTGAGTACAGTTCCGCAATTGTTTTCTTCGGCATCAGCCCTTTCAAGAAACGCACTAGCGCCGATGGCGCACGGGTATGCACCATAAAGTACGAACGTGCGAAGGCAAAAATAATCGCCATTTGGTCGGTATCGGTAATCAGGGCATCCAAATAAAGTCGCCCAGAACTATTACGTAATACGGGCACAATAAATGGAAAAATGCGATTAGCGCTAACAATGCGGCCCACCACGTACGCCGCCTTGTTACGAAAGAATGGTTCTTTCAAAACATCAATGCGCAGCTGATAGGTTGAGAGCTGACCAGCGGCTGTTTGTTCGCGAAATGCTTTTCGAAGTAAGCGAATATCTTCCGATAAATCATCATATTCTGCGCCAAAATCGATATCGCCCATAATGCGCGCTAACGTGCGGCGCATGCCCTGCACCACCGGAAAATAAGAGCGAAACTCGGTTTCAAGTGCGAGCGGAATGCTGTCGCTTAGCGTGGTTTCGACGAAAATGTAGGCGTTATTGAAATAGCGACGATGAAATAGATTACAAAATACCGAGTTGTAAAAGGTTTCGGCCAATTCAGCCTGCGGGTGAAACTGCAAAAACTGCTGATAAATTTTTCGGGTTTCTAGCCATAACGCTTCATTGAGTTCGCCGCCAGTTAGCTTATTCAGAATGGAGGTTGTTTCGCGCACCCGTTGATCATAAAAGCTAATCCGCACAGTTGCCGCATACTGGCCGGCATGCCAGTCACCTTCGCCGAACCGTTCTTTGGCTCGACGCGTGACTTCTTGAAACAGAGCATAGTGCTTATGAAAGCCCTGCAGTATCTTTCGAGCAAACATGCCCGCCCGCTTCGCATCGCCCATGATTAATGGTGTGCTGCGGTATCGGTAATCAATTGACGGAACCAACGATGGCCGGCGTCATGCTGCAATAAAGGGCTCCAAATCATGGTGAGCTCAAGTGCCGGAATTTCAAATGGCGGCTCTAACATGACGAGTTCGTCATCGTCTTTGTAAAGCGCTGCAGCCTGACTTGGTAGCGTCGCAATAAGCCCTTGGCGCGCCAAATGCATCGCCACATGATAGTTACGGGTAAACACACGAATTTCACGTTTATGCCCTAGCATACCTAATGCTTCATCAACCCAACCCAGCTTTTGTACGTCGTGCGGATCCATACCAACCCCCACACCGAAGCCGGTTTTGCTTACCCACACGTGCTCGCCTTTGAGATAATTCTCAAGCGTATAGTTTTGTACCAATGGGTGGTCTTTACGCACTAAGCAACTGAAGTCATCTTCCCACAAGTTTTTCTGATGAAACGACTGCGGTAACCTTTCAAAGCGGTTAATCGCAAGGTCCACTTTGCCGTTTTCAACATCATGAAAGCTGATGTCACTTGGCGTCATGATATCGAGCGCCACATGCGGTGCTTGGTGCTTCAGTTTTTCGAGTAACCGCGGCATCAAAGTCGATGCGGCATAATCTGACGCCATAATACGAAAGACGCGGTCGCTGGTAGCCGCGTCAAATTCACGCGCTGGTTGCACCATTTCTTCCACAGAATAGAGAATTTGGCGTACCGGCTCTTGCATACGCAAGGCGGTTTCCGTTGGCAGCATGCCTTCGCTGGTGCGCACTAAAATTGGATCATTCAACAACGTGCGTAAACGCTTTAAGCCGTTGCTCATGGCGGGCTGAGTAATATTGAGTTGCGCCGCCGCTTTGGTCACATTGCGCTCGCGCAATAACACATCGAGGTAGACCAACAGATTGAGGTCGATATCTTTAATGTTATTCATAAAAAAAATAAATCCCGCTATAAGAATATAGCGGGATTATAGACATAATTTTTTCTGGAATGCATCACTTGTGTAATGCGACTATCGTCTATTCCCAGAAAAATGGTTTGCGTGGCTCAGCTTTTGGCACCAATTGGTTCATGGTTTCCGCATCAAACAAGCGGCCATTCACCATGGTGTGGGTGACGCGATCGGTAACAGAAATATCCGCTAACGGATTGCCATCAATCACGATAATGTCAGCCAATTTACCCTCTTTCAGCGAGCCGATATATTTATCCATACCGAACTCTTTCGCTGGGTTAATAGTTGATGTTGCGAGTGCTTGCAGTGGTGTCATACCACCTTGCGCCATCATCCAAATTTCCCAGTGCTGGGCTAAACCTTCACGCTGACCGTGCGCACCAGCCACCACATCAACACCAAGATCTTGCAGTTTCTTTGCAACATCAGCATTGTTGAAGTGGTTGTAGTGATTATGCGGCGCTTTTTCACGGCGCACAGAACCAACTAACGCATCCTCTGGCACAAACTTCGATAACTTCGGATGCTTCCACACGTCAGTTTCAGCATACCAATAGTTTTCACCCCAAATACCGCCGTAAGCAACGCCTAAGGTTGGCGTATAGTTCACGTCAGTTTGGCTCCAGAACTGCTCAATATCATCGTAGATTTTCGCAACTGGAATGGAGTGCTCAATGGTCGTGTGACCGTCGGCAACCATGCTCAAATTATGCTGTAACAATGAACCGCCTTCAGGCACAACCATCATACCTAATTCACGGCCTGCCTGAATAATCTGCTGACGTTGATTACGACGCGGTTGGTTATAGCTCTTCACCGAGAAGGCACCTACTTTTTTCAGGCGTTCAAGGTGGAACTTCGCATCCTCGAGATCATCCACATGCGCGGTATAACCTGGACCATTTGCACCATACAAAATGGTACCGGTTGAGAACGTGCGTGGCGCAGCTATTAAGCCAGCCTTTTGCAATTCGCTCGCAGCAAATATTTCAGTGGTGTCATTTGATGGATCGTGAATTGAGGTCACACCGAACGCTAACGTGGCATAGGTTTTCCAGTTTTGCTCTGGAATAATCTCATTGTCACCTTGCGGGCCGTGTGCGTGGCCATCGAACAACCCTGGCATGACCGTCTTGCCCGTGGTATCAATCACAGTGGCACCGCTTGGCACGGTCACCTCATCGACACTACCAACAGCGACAATTTTGTTGCCTTTGACAACCACAGTGCCGCGCTCAATCACTTGATCGCCTTCCATGGTAATCACCTGACCGCCAACAAATGCGACGGTTTCATCATGAATGCCAGCATCGGCTTCAAAGCTAATATCGAGGCCATTGGCTACTTTCTCGAACTCTGACTCGCCATCAATGCCGAACAAGCCGTTCACTGACGCATGATAAAGTTCAGGGCCCAGTGACCAATACAATGCTTGGCCATCACCGCTCCACGAGATGTTTTCGCCAGCACGCACCGACAACTGCTCAACCGGGAACTGCTTGTCGGTTGGACTAATTTTGATTGGTGCGCCGCGTTCAACAAATGGCGTCACGAATACTTTGAAACGCTCAGCAAATGCCAAGTTCTCACCATCTGGAGATACGCGGAATTCAGTTGCGTGTTCTGCTGTATACAGCGTGCGCGATTCCTTGGTGGTTAAATCCACGCTCATCAATGACGGCGAGCCATTAAATGCCATCAAATAAACTCGGTCGCTACGCGCGCCGAATTGCGGCGAGCTACCACTTTCGCTAATCAAACGTGGTTTCGCGTTTTTGCTCAACGACAAGTGATAAACACCAGGGTTCAAGCCGTAAGTGTCAGAGGTGATATAACCACCGCGGATTTTACGATAAACCACGGCGTTGCCATCTGGGCTAAATACCGGTTCAACGAATTTACCTTTGCCGGTTGCCAATACGGTTTCTTTGCCCGATTTCACGTCACGAACAATCAGCTGACCGAGCTTTTGGTCATCCCACGTTGCATACACAAGCTTGCTACCGTCACGTGAATAGCTTGGGTACAGTTCCCATGCGCCTTCACGATTGGTTAAACGCTTCGGCTCACCGTTCGGTAAGCTACGTACGTAGAGCTTACCAAGTGCCTCGTATACCACCTGTTTCGCATTAGGCGCCACTTGCACCATACGCAGCATTTTCACTTTGAACTGGTCTTCATCTAAGTTGGTTTCAAAGTGCAAAGCGTGCTGAACTTTCTTGGTGGTTTCAACGCTAAACGGAATCACGCGCGTGCTGCGGCTGGCAACATCCAATTGCATGATTTTACCGTCGGCCCAGAAAATCATTTTCTTGCTATCAGGGCTCCAATCCATGGTCGGATACACGCCATGAATCGCCCACGTTTCTTGCATGTCGCGATCAAGCTGATTATACAAACGCGTTTGCTCGCCCGACTCTAAGTCGTACAAATACAAGACGCTATTGAAGTCTTCACGCTTGATGAATGCCAAGTATTTACCATCAGGCGATGGTGTTGGACGAATCGCGCCACCAGCACCACTTAAAATCACATCGATGTCGCCGGTTTCGCGATCATAACGTTTGATTTTATAAATGCCTTCCAGCGAATCTTTGCTGTAGTGGAAGGTTTTGCCTGGGGTGTCGTCTTGCGAGAAATAGATATAACGGCCATCTGGTGAAAACGCTGGCTCGCCCAAGTCTTTTTGATCATTCGGGCGCTCAGTCAGCATCACACCTGAGCCACCTGAACGGTGATACATCCACACTTCACCAGCACCTAATGAACGACGCGCCGTAAAGTGTTTACGCGCAACGATAAACTCGCTGTCTGGGCTCCATGCAGGGCTGTTCAACAAACGGAAGGTTTCATCGGTCACTTGGCGCGGGTTGCTACCATCCGCATCCATGATCCAAATATTGTCGCCGCCATCAGCATCTGAGGTATAGGCAATGTATTTGCCATCCGGTGAGTAAACTGGCTGCATGTGCCAAGCAATGCCGCCTATTAGCAATTCGGCATCACCACCACTGGCTGGAATACGATAAATGTCGCCGAGCATATCGAAGACAATGAATTTGCCGTCGGGGCTCATGTCAACGTTCATCCAAGTACCTTCAGAGGTTTTGATTTGAATGTCTTTGAATTCGCCTTGAGGGTTATTCACGTCCCAACCATTTTCGGTTTGGGCTAGCGCAGGGGCAGAAACAGATAAAGCGACGCTGACCGCAAGGGCCAGCGTTGATAATTTATTCATGGGTAGACCTTATTGTTATTTTTTGGCGATAACCCAAACCGCATGAACGATACCCGGAATGTAACCGAGCAAGGTCAAAATGATATTAATCCAAAAATGCTTACCAATACCGACCTGTAAAAATACACCCAGTGGCGGCAACAAAATTGCGATAATAATGCGGATTAGATCCATGAGTTATCTCCTTAATGATTAATATTTCGCTGCTTCATCCTTAGCAGGAATAGTCGCTTTTATGAATTCGCGCAAGTCGTTGTTCGATAATCTCAAATCTTCAGCGCGTAAATACATCATGTGACCGCTGCGATAGCCTTTGAAGCCAATACGGTCTGCCATGCGACCGCTTGGGTCGATGTGCCACATATTGTATTTCGCATCGAAATAGTTGGTCGCGCCGTCGTAGTAACCTGATTGAATCAGCACATTCAAGTATGGGTTCTGTGCCATGGCTTGTCGCAGGTTTTCACCAGTATTGTTATTGCTGCGATCCCACGGATGTACTGGGCCAAACATGTTGTATTTCACGTCAGTTTTGTAGCCAAGCTCTTCGCGTAAATAGTAGTTGATTGCCGGAGTAAACGAGTGCAACCAAGAAGTCAGTTCTGAGTTGTAATCTGGGCGAGAGCCAACGTCATCACGGTCAATACCAAGATAACGTGAATCGAGACGACCAATCGTTTGGCCACGATCGCGCAGTAATTCTTTCCAGAAGAACGAGGTGCTGATATCAAGGTTTGAACGCAACACAGTTTGCTTATCTAAACCAGAATATTTCGCCACTTGCTCAGCAATTTGTTCTTTCTCAGCAGCCGGCAACATCGCGCCTTTCGCCAATGCAGGCAAGTAAACGTCAAGAGTGTACTTTTCAACTTCTGGCAATAACTCGAGCAAGTCTTTGCTTTGTAGATCAGAGCTCAGGGCATCGTGATACCAAGCTGCCGCCGCAAAATACGGTAAACGGTTCGCTGCTTTCACCGGGCCATTTCGTTCAATACCGATATCGGTTGGTGATACCAGAATGACACCGTTCAGGTACATCCACTGACGGTTCTGTAGTTCAAGCGCTAAGCCTGAAACACGGGTGGTACCATAGCTTTCGCCAATCAGATACTTCGGCGAGCGCCAGCGTTCATGACGAGTTACAAAGGTATTGACCCAATCAGCTAAATATTTCACGTCGGCATTCACACCGAAGAACATTTTCTGCAATTCGTCACGTGAGTATTCTGAGCCATCTTTCTTTGGCAACGGACGTGAATAGCCGGTGTTTACTGGGTTCACAAACACAATATCAGCCACGTCGAGCACTGAATGTGGGTTATCCTTCACGCCATACGGCATGATTGGGAAGCCTTCGTCATCAACGCGCAGTGATTTTGGCCCTGTGTATGCAATATGCATCCAAACCGATGCTGAACCTGGGCCGCCATTAAAAGAAATTAATAATGGACGCTCTGCACGATTTTTAACGTCTTGACGCTCATAGTAAGTAAAGAACAACGCCGCAGTCGCTTCGCCGTCTTCATTGAAAACAGGTTGCGTGCCAGTGGTTGCAGTGTATTTAAAACGCTGACCATTAATGGTGGTGCTATGCTCCGTCACAACCGTATCGTCAGCAGCAATTTTGGCTTCTGGGAGTTCTGTTGCAGTTGCCGTAACAACCAAGCTTGACCCCATCATCACCGCTAAAATGAGATGTTTCATGCGCTTCATGATTACTTCCTCTGGTTTTATTGTTGTTCCATTTAATGCAATCACTCACCAAAGCTCAAGGCGAGTGAGCTAAACGCACTTATTTTCAAGATAGTCATGAGCCCATGAAGATTAAAAAGTACAAATACCCCATGGCAAACACAATTAAGTAGGTTAAACCTAACCAGCCGTACAGCCGCATCAGCGTAGACATCTTATTTTTACGTGCGAGTTTAAAGTTGAGCCACGCGAAAAATGGCGTGGTTAAAAAGGCGAGCGTCATGGCGAACGTTAACATTGGCCCTAACGCACTTTGAAAGTAAATAATCACTAACATGCCAGCGAACGATTGGCCGATAACCCACCAAGTAAGACGCTCTGTTGTCGCCGGCGGTTTATTATCTTGCGCACGCCGCGCTAGTAGCGAACGGCATTCTTTGAGTGTTCGTGCGTAGCCATCGAGCACCGCAAGCGTGGTTCCGAACATACATAAAAATGCGATACCGCCAACCAAATACTCCGACCACGCCCCAATGGTATTGCCGTACATACTGACAAACTGCTGCGCAAATTGCGTGCCCGCTAATGCAATGGGTTGGTCACTGCCAAACTGAACTAGCGCGCCAAGGGCAAGGAACACCACCGCCAAAGCAGCCGTCACCCAGTAACCCAAATTAAAATCGAACAAGCCATGTTTCAGACTAATGCGCGTGAGCTTTTGCTTGCTCTGAAGCCACAATGAGTTGATTGCCGAAAGCTCGATGGGAACTGGCATCCAGCCCATCATCGCCACCAAGAACGCTAATGCAGAAAGCTGCCACGGTGACGGTGCCACAAAATCGTCAGGCAGCGGCTGCGCGTTACCCCACGCCATAATCACGGCGACAACAGTTGCCAGACTCAAACTCGCCATAATCCATTTCGAGAGATTATCGAGCATGCGGTATTGACCACCGAGAATAACTAACAGGCATCCGAGCAAAATCAGCCAGCAAAGTGCTATCAGCGGCAGCTCAGGAATAAATAACTTTAATAGGCTGGCGGTCAGCAGTAACACACCGGCGGTATTGACCACCGCAGCGATGGCGTTCAACACGGTGAAAAGCCACAGATAAAGCTTGCCCTCGCCGTAATAGCCGGCAATTAAATTCTGCTTACTTTCGAGTGTGTAGGTAACGGCGAAGCGGAAAAACGGGTACTTCAACACGTTAACTAGCACGATCACCCACCACAACTGCCAACCGAACAGAGCACCGGCTTGGGTAGATGCGACAAGATGTGACGCACCTACAGCCGCTGCAGCTAAAATGATTCCAGGGCCCAGTGCGTGGCGTCGTGATGATTCTGTGCGTTGTGTCATCGATTTATTCTTATTGTTTGAAAAATGACGCCCCACAGCATAGCGCCAATTTCGCCCAAGCCAAAATTATGTTTATACTGCTGATGAAAGTCATTGCGGCATAAGTACTGCATAAGGGATGAGAACATGAGTAGCAATGAACGGCAGTTGATGGTTGATGGTCACCCCGCCAAATGGCAGCAGCTATTAAAGTCAGGCGACCGCATCTTCATCGGAACTCACGCTGGCGTTCCACACGCGCTGCTGCATGATCTAGCTGACCACAGCCAGCACTTTCATGATATTGAAATTGTGCAGATTTACGCGCTGGGCGACAACCACTGGGTGAACCCTGAATACAACCAAACCTTCAAGGTCAACTCACTGTTTATTGGCGGTGAGAAAGTTCGCAAAGCCGTTGCCGAAGGCCGCGCCGATTACACGCCTGCTTTCATGTCAGATATTCCGTCTCTGTTTAGCGAAGAAATTTTACCTTTAGATGCCGCGTTAATTATGGTCAGCCCGCCCGATCAATATGGTTATCATTCACTCGGTGTTTCGGTCGATATAGTGTCGTCAGCGCTGCGGTCAGCCAAGAAAGTGATTGCACAGGTGAACCCCAAAATGCCGGTCACCTTCGGCCAAGCCTTCGTTCATAAAGGGCAAATTGACGCCTTTTTTGAAGCCGAGCAAGATTTACCGGAAATCACCGCGCCAGAACTTGACGCCGTGACTGAACGCATAGGCCAGTACGTGTCGTTGTTAGTGGAAGATGGCGCGACCATTCAAATTGGCTTTGGCAAAATTTGTGATGCCGTTTTGCGTTACTTAGGTAATCACAAAGATCTTGGCGTACACAGTGAGCTGATCACCGACGGCATTATGGAGCTGATGCTGAGCGGTGTGATTAACAACCGCAAGAAAACCTATCACCAACACAAAGCCGTCACCAGCTTCTGCATTGGTAGCAAAAAACTCTACGACTTTGTGAATAACAACCCACACATTGGCTTTTACCCGTCAGAGTATGTGAACTCGCCCGCTAACATTGCGCGCAACGAAAAAATGGTCTCGATTAACAGCGCCATTGAAGTGGATTTGACCGGCCAAGTGGTGTCAGACTCCATCGGCCATCACTTTTACAGCGGTATTGGCGGCCATGTGGATTTCAGCCGTGGCGCCAGCATGAGTCCCGGCGGTAAACCAGTGATTGCCCTGCCCTCAACCGCGAAAAACGGTACTGTGTCACGCATTGTGCCGTTTATAAGCGAAGGCAGCGGCGTGGCGACCTCGCGAGCGCATGTGTATTACGTGGTCACCGAATTCGGCGTAGCGTCGTTACGTGGTAAAAGCATTCGCGAACGCGCACTTGAATTAATTCGTGTGGCACACCCGAAATTCCGCCAACAATTATTAGAAGAAGTTCGTAAACATTACTACGTGCCGCACTATCAAATTCTGCATTCGGTAGAAGTGCCGGAACTTGGCCCCGTTGGCTTCAAAGAAATTGTGATTAACGGTGAGTTTTTCGATTTGCGCCCGCTGAATCCCAGTGACGAGCGACGCCTGCAAGAATTCTTCTACTCGCACACCAAAGAAACCCTGCAGATGCGCTACAACACCGTGCCAACCAGTATGAGTCGGGAGAAATCCTGTACCTTGGTGAGTGTGGACCAGTCGCGTGATTTAGCGCTGTGCATTGTGCGACAAAAAGGCTCGATGGCTCAGATTCAAGCCGTTGGTCGCTATTATCTGCTACACGACGAAAAAAGCTGTGAAGTTGCCTTTGTGACGCGAGAAACTCAGCACGGTAAGGGCATGGCAACCCGCCTACTTGATGAAATGAAGCGCATTGCCCGAGAACGCCGACTTGAGCGCATGCTGGCTTATGTGCGCGCTGAGAATGGCAAAATGCTAGCGGTGTTTGAGCGCGCTGGTTTTGTGCGTAAGCCTTCTGAGGAACCGGGTGAGGTTTATTTGCAGCTTGATTTGCACCAGCCCACCGTGGTTCAAGAACCTAAAGACAGTGAGTGATGTATGTCGATAACCGTGTTTAGTCATCAATATTGCAGTTTGCACCGTGTGTCAGAGGTTCACCCTGAAGAGCCAGCGCGTATTGCGGCGATTAATGATCAGATTATTCGCTCGGGCATGGAGTTTGCGCTCACTCAGAAAGACGCCAAGCCGGCCACACGCGAAGACTTACTTCGCGTACACGCCGCGAACTACATTGATGACGTGTTTGAACGCGCACCAACCGAACCCGACCAACACATCTGGCTTGACCCTGACACCATGATGACCGCAGGCACCCTGCGCGCCGCCTTGTATGCCGCCGGTAGCGGTATCTGCGCCGTGGATGAAGTGTTTACTGCCGAGAACCGCCGAGCTTTTTGTGCCGTGCGTCCGCCAGGGCATCATGCCACTTGGGATGCAGCTATGGGCTTTTGTATTTTCAACAACATTGCGGTGGCGACCGCCTATGCCATGCATACCTACGGCATTGAGCGCGTGGCTATTGTGGATTTTGATGTGCACCACGGCAACGGCACCGAAGACATCTTTCTAAACGACGAACGTGTGCTGTTTTGTAGCTCGTTTCAGCATCCGTTGTACCCGAATTCAGGTACCGAAACCATTAGCCATGAAGTCATTAACATCCCACTACCAGCCGGCTGTGATGGCCCCACCTGGCAAGCCGCTGTGCGCGAACGCTGGTTCCCTGCCATTGATGCCTTTGAACCGCAACTAATTATGGTTTCCGCGGGCTTTGACGGGCATTTAGAAGATGACATGGCACAGTTTAAACTCACGGAAACTGACTATCACTGGATCGCTCGCGAGCTGAAAGAGCTGGCTGAACGCCATTGCGACGGTCGCATTGTAGCCACGCTTGAGGGTGGCTATGACCATAGCTCGCTGGGGCGCAGCGTGGTCGCATTTTTGAAGGGCATGCAGTGACGTCAGCTACTTGGTCGCTTGACGCTGCTTGAGAAAGAACACGCTAAACACAATCAGCACAAGCAATTGCGCACCAAGACTCTCCCACGTGGCTGCCATACCGAGCCAGTCGATATTTGACGGAACCGGGAATGGGGTTGCGTTTATCCAGCCGGCCTCTTGGAATGCGATCATTGCTTTACCGGCTAACACGAACGCAAGTATCAGCAGCAAGTACGTGGTGTAAGCAAAAAACTTGGCAATTGGCAGTTTCACGCTAAAGCGTAAGATACCCCACGTGATCATTGCCAATACCACGGCGGCTGCGATAAATCCGCCCCAAACGCTGGTGTGCTGCGCGCTTTGCGCTTGAGTCAGCAATGACTGATAGAACAGCACGGTTTCAAACACTTCGCGGTACACGGCAATAAAGCTCAACAGCGCAATACCCCACAGCGTACCTGCCGCTAAATGAGCATTCAGATTTTGCTTGATGTATTGCTGCCAAGCCTGTGCATTGGTTTTGCTGTGCATCCAAATACCGACATACACCAATACCACTGCGGCAAGACCCGCAGCCACACCTTCCATAATCTCGCGACTCGCACCACTAATCGAAATCAGCGACTGCGCCGCCCACCACGTCAAACCGCCGAGCACAAGCGCAGCAAGCCAGCCCGAATGAACATATTTCACGGCATCGTTTCGTTCAGTGCGACGTAGCACGGTAATCAGCGCCAGCACCACCAACAGCGCTTCCAAACCTTCACGTAGCAAAATCACAAAACTTGCTGTGGCTAATGCCGTATTTGAAAGCTGTTGCTCATTCATGGTGTCTTGAGCACGTTCCAGAGCCGCTAAGATGTCACTAATCGCGGCGCTCACTTGTGCTTGCTGATCAGGCGTTGCGATAATGCGGCGCAAGTTCATCATTTGCGCTTCAATGGCTTTGGTTTGAGCTGCATCGTAGGCACTCAAACCATTCTCTATTAACTCAAAGCCATCTAAGTAAGCACTGACTGCGAGGTGGTTCGCACGCTTTAAGTCACCTGCTTTGTAGGCTTCTTCCGCCGCTTGTAAGCGCGCTTTTGCCACCGCGAATGGTGATATTTCAGCTTGAAAAAGTTGCTGTGGGTTCGCCCGTAAAATATTGACCAAATTCGCTTGAGAACTCGGTAGCTCAGCGCGTAATTGGGCTGGGCTCGTATTCACCATTTGCTGTAAATCAATCACATCCATGCTTGCCTGTCGCGCAACCTCAGTGCCATGTTGAAACGCGAGAGAGCCCACATAAAATGCCAGCGACCAACGCTGCTGCTCGGTCAGGTTGGTAAACGCCATCATGGCGGTGTCGTCAATGCCCTTCGTAATGGCATCGTATAGACCAAGCAACGAGCGATTTTCAGCGCGCTCTAAATCAGTAAAGTTAGTTGGGGCAGGTTCTAGGTTTTGCCCTGCTGGACCATCACCCTGACCTTGCTGACCATGACATGCACTACATTGCGCTTGATATATTTCTTTAGTTTGTGCGGTTGGCAACAATACTTCGGGGAGTTCGACTTTCGGTAATTGCTGCAAGATTTGTGCGCGCAATTGTGAGGTTGCACCGCGCACTTCAGCCAAATTCGCTTTACTCATGATTAATTCGCGTAGCTGTTGCGCCGGCTGGATTAACGTTTGTAGTGCTGGATTGTCAGTTGCTAGCGTGTTGATATTGCGCAGAATAATTGCCGAAAACTCTTCCATTTCGGCATATTCGCCAGCGTTAACCACCTCACCGTTGGCGACCGCCTCGCTGTAATCCACCCCAATGTATTCCACCAACTGCGCAATTTGGCGCATGTATTCTTGTTGGAGTTCTGGTTGATTGGCTGTTTGATTCGCTAGGGACTGGGCTTGCGTCTGCGGGCTCAATACTGCCAACGTGGCAAAAACAACAACCGCCAACGCGGCACGAGTAATGGCTTGAAGCGTCATGAGATTCGCTCGTCAATTTGAGAAAATTAGAAAGATAGAAACAAAGTGCATTTTATGATGAGCGATGTTACTACTAATGCGAATGATTCGCAATAATGATGGTGGGTATTTTTAGCCTATTCCTACATGCGATTTAAAGACCACGCTGCCATCGTTTTGGGTAAATACCTTTAAATATGATGTTAATAAGTTCCTTCTTATTGAGGTGCCCTTTTCTGAACTTAATGCCAAAGAAAATGAAAGAAGATAACGCACAAAACGCGTATAGCAATAAGCAAAGAACTAAAAAACACAGCACTTCCTGAATTTTTTATTTGCTATAAACCGTTTTCGGCTTACCTAATCCCGCCCACAATTCAGTCAGAACCGATTGCCAAACTACTTTTTCTTCTGAACCGACCGAGAGCATTTCTGTTTCAAACTGGTCGAGGTCTATAAACGTCGAACAGCCGCCTGTTGCGTGGAGTCCATCTTTAGATACGTGCGAAAACACGATAAATCTATTACCAATAGTTGGGGCTGTTGTACCACAAGAATTCTTTTCAGTATCTGTTTTAATATATACGAAGTCAGTTACGGCTTTATCTTTCCATACTTCTATGACTTGCATTTTTGTTTTGTAAAATGAAGTATCCCAATCTCCCGGAATTATCTCTGTATCGATAGCGATACCCGTGAAAATTGCGTCATGCTCCTGGATTACTTCTTCGAAAGTCTTTGCTTCACTGAAACAAGAGCATCCGAATGCAGTTATTGGGGAAAGCATCAGAGTAAATAACATAACCCTTAACATGAACCAGACTCCTTCAAACGATGATGTCCAGTTACTTATATCAGCGGTCATACTTCCACACCATCAAAAAATTGCGTAGCTTCTGCCTCAAAGGTATTCATGTATTTTTTGATTTAGGCTGCAACGTTAACGTTAAACCGAGTGCTGATGCGACCTTCGCGATGGTTGAAGAGTATGGTTAGTTGGTTAAAGATGATTACGGAAATTGGTGCAGGATAAAAACTTAATATTTAACTTGGAAGACGCTTTGTCCGCTGTGTGCCAGGAGCGGACGTTGACGCTGAAATAAGCGGCGGCCCGACAAGGGCGTCCGGTGGAGGCCGCCGGCCGGAACGAACTTAATTGACTGGTTAACTGGCGCTGCTACCATAATAAGACCTTAGCACCTGATGACGGTGCTTAAAGATGAACCGGTAAACAGGTGCCAGAACATATGCCAACACGGGCAACCTACACTGAAATTCGACGGTATCGGTGACCCGGCATGATGTCCCGTTTCTACTAATGTCCCGTCGATGGTGCCAGAGCCTATTGGTTAAAGAGCTCGACGCCTCCGCAAAACCACTTTGGCGATCAATGGATTGAAAGAAGAACGTGTGCCGATCAATGGGAAAAATGCCGAAAAGGAGTATCCAGCTAGAGAAGAGCACGTTACCCGTAGGCCATTCAAAGATTGGCTTGCTTGACCATTCTGAGGGAACCGTCATGCGGATGAAAGGGTTCAACTCCGTATTCACGCCCTTCATGGTGAGCAATCCATCGATATCTTCCGGACTGATTTTAAGGTTACTCGATACTTCAAATTTCACTGGTGCCTTCCGTGACAGTTAACGTAGAAGTCACCGGCGCTGCGCAGCTTTATCGCGCAGCGTCCGAGTGGACTGCCGGGTTAGAAGTGCTCGGAAAAACTCAACCGCCACTATATTGAACACTTATTTCTTGCCTTCTTGTATTTGCCAAATTTCTCGACTCCTTTCTCAAGGGTTCGCTCCGCAGTGTATTCTCTGTCACCCATGAATTCGAGAAACCCTTTGATCGTCATTTCCATCGACTCACCCAGGTTTGCCTTGGCTTCTTCTAGGCATTTGCCTACGACAACCTCATCAAGATCACGTTTTATTGACTGTAAATTTGCAACTTGGGAACTTAGTGCAACTCGGGCAGTTGCTCCAGCAAGTTGGGTGCCATCAAGCCAACGCTGTTCAATCTTCTTGATTTCAGTCATCCCTTTATCTTTTGGCTCAATCAGTTTTTCGCATCCGACTAAGGCAATTGTAATAAAGGGAATCGCCAACGCTGTTTTGTATTTCATGAAATCTCCCTGTGGTGAAAATTAAGCACAGAACTTCTAACATTTATATATTGTGCGTGCGCACTTCGGAACTAGTTTAATTGATAGCTTTAGGTTCTTAAGTTACTGATTAAGCGGGCCTTACCACCTTTAAGAGCTCCGAGTTAGCAATGGCAATTTGAGCATACTCAGTTACACTCTACCGAGCGCACAATATCTGACCTTTATTTTTTGTTATGTCATTGACAGTATACGACTTAAATACACAACACAACAACAAAACGTGCAATATCGCCGAAGTGAATGTGCCGTGTATGGCTAGCGACATCCACATTTACTAATAACGCGACGGCTAGTCACCAACTGGATTAGGCAGAAGGTCCGCTCCTCGCTCAAAGCGGAAGCAATCCCAAGAACTTGGTCATATTTGAATCTCTTTTAGCAGGCAGCGTTCCGCTGATTCTTCTGCTCTAAACTCAGCCGTTCTGCCAACCAAACTTTAATGAGTGATTGCCGCGTCACGCCAATACGAGCAGCTTCTTGATCTAAAGACTCGACAATCCACAGTGGAAAATCGACATTAATTCGCTTAGATTCCTGATTTACTCGCCGTGCCGTTGAGAGATCGAGATCGTCAATAATATCTTCCTTATTGGCATCAAATTTTTCTTCAAATTTCTTGGTTTTCATAAAGCTCAACCTCTTTCTTTCGTGAGCGTCTCACCGAAATAATGCGGATTTTCTCGCCGCGAAACGTAATGATTGCTGACCAATGCTTTCTTCCAATCATGCCGATGACTATGTATCGCAATTCTTCAGTGTATTTTGTCTTTATTTCTAATAGGTTAGGGTCATCCCAAAGTTTCTGGCCACATTCGAAATCAATGCCATGCTTTAATAAATTCGACAAACTTTTTTCGCGATCATAGTCGAAACTATGAGTATAATGTATTCCTTTTTTACTCACTTCGCAAATCTCCTTATTTGCTGACGTGAGAACATTAGCATTGGTTTTGAGTGCATTAGCTCAAAGCTATAATTGCTCCCAGCTCTCTAAGATTTCTCTGTTTCAAAAATACGACTTTTCAACGCTCATAAAAAAGGCGAGCTAAAAAGCTCGCCTTCTTCATCACATCAAAACCAATTAACGATAAGTATCAACCGCCGGGCAACTACACATCAAATTCCGGTCGCCATACACGTCGTCAATGCGGTTCACGCTTGGCCAGAACTTGTTCGCCTTAACGGCAGCTACAGGGTATGCAGCAAGTTCGCGGCTATATGGGCGTTCCCAGTTCGCATCAACAATGTCTGCCAACGTGTGTGGTGCGTTGTGCAGTGGGTTGTTGTCTTCTGGCCACTCGCCGGCTTCAACGCGTTTCGCTTCTTCACGAATGTTGATCATGGCTTCAATGAAGCGGTCTAGCTCAGCTTTCGATTCAGACTCGGTTGGCTCAACCATTAATGTGCCCGCTACTGGGAAGCTCATGGTTGGGCTGTGGAAGCCGTAGTCTTGCAAGCGTTTTGCCACGTCCATCTCGGTCACGCCACAAGCGTCTTTTAATGGGCGCAAGTCGATAATACATTCGTGCGCAACGCGGTCGTTACGGCCTTTGTACAGAATTGGGTAGTGCTTGCTTAAGTGCTTCGCAATGTAGTTGGCGTTCATAATAGCCACTTCCGTTGCTTCGCGCAGGCCACGTGAACCCATCATCACAATGTACATCCACGAAATTGGCAAAATGCTCGCGCTACCAAATGGTGCTGCAGATACCGCGCCGTTTTCAGCATCGGTGTCCGCAATTTTCACCACACTGTGGTTCGGTAAGAATGGTGCTAAGTGCTTCTTCACGCCAATTGGGCCCATACCAGGACCACCACCGCCGTGCGGAATACAGAAGGTTTTGTGCAAGTTTAAGTGCGATACGTCGGCACCAATGTAACCTGGTGAGGTGACGCCCACTTGCGCGTTCATATTGGCACCATCAAGGTAAACCTGACCACCGTGCGCGTGCACAATGTCACAGATGTCTTTAATGCCTTCTTCGTAAACGCCGTGCGTTGACGGGTAAGTCACCATAATGCATGACAAGTTGTCGCCTGCTTCTTCAGCTTTCGCTTTCAAGTCAGCCAAATCAACGTTACCGTTCTTGTCACAGTCAACCACTACCACGTTCATGCTCATCATTTGCGCTGAAGCTGGGTTGGTACCGTGTGCTGAGCTTGGAATTAAGCAGATGTTGCGATGCGCATCGCCACGGCTTTGGTGATATTTCTGAATGGCTAACAAGCCAGCGTATTCGCCTTGTGCACCTGAGTTTGGTTGCATCGACATCACGTCGTAGCCAGTGATATCCACTAACCACTCAGACAACGTGCTGAGCAATTCAGCGTACCCTTGCGCTTGGTCTGCTGGGCAGAACGGATGCAACTGACCGAATTCCGGCCAAGTGACTGGAATCATTTCAGCGGTGGCGTTGAGCTTCATGGTACATGAGCCCAACGAGATCATGCTGTGGTTCAATGACAAGTCTTTGTTTTCAAGCTGCTTGATGTAACGCAGCATTTCGGTTTCAGAGTGGTAGCTGTTGAATACTGGGTGTTCCAAAATCGCGCTTTCACGGCGAAGTGCTGCCGGAATTGATTCAATTTCACCAGAAGCCACACGTGAATCTAACACGTCAATTTCTAAACCGTGATCAGCACCGAATAACGCTGCGAACAAGGCGTCAACGTCTTGGCGGGTTTTCGCTTCATCTAAGCTCACGCCGAACTGGCCGTTGCCGTCAACGCGCAAGTTAATTTCAGCTTTGTCTGCGCGCGCTAATACGTCAGATGCGTCGCCTTCAAGTTTGAAGGTTAAGGTATCGAACCAATGGTTGTTCAATACTTTCACGCCCTTCTCTTTTAAGCCAAGCGCGACGATGTCGGTCAAACGGTTAATGCGTGATGCGATGGTTTTCAGGCCTTGTGGGCCGTGGTAGACCGCGTAGAACGATGCCATGTTGGCAAGCAATACCTGCGCAGTACAGATGTTTGAGTTCGCTTTCTCACGACGGATGTGCTGTTCACGAGTCTGCATAGCCATACGCAATGCTTGGTTGTCACGGCTGTCTTTTGACACACCGATGATACGACCTGGCAGTGAACGCTTGTATTTGTCACGGGTTGCAAAGAATGCAGCATGCGGGCCGCCGTAACCCATTGGTACGCCGAAACGTTGTGCTGAACCCAGCACCATGTCAGCGCCCATTTCGCCTGGCGATTTCAACAACACAAGGCTCATGATATCTGCGGCAACGGCAACAATACCTTTGTTCGCTTGAATATCAGCAATCAGCTTTTCAATGTTGTGTATTTCACCGTTGCGGTCTGGATATTGCAACAACGCACCGAATACGTCGTGGTTATCGGCTTCGCGCGCTGGTCCAACAATTACGTCAAAACCAAACTGCTCGGCGCGCGTTTTCACCACATCAATCGTTTGTGGGAACACGTTGTCAGCAACGTAGTACGTGTTTGATTTGCTCTTGCTCACACGCTTCGACATGGCCATGGCTTCGGCTGCTGCCGTTGCTTCGTCAAGTAATGACGCGCTCGCCAGTTCAAGGCCAGTCAAATCCATGGTCATTTGTTGGAAGTTCAAAATGGCTTCTAAACGACCCTGAGCAATTTCTGGCTGGTACGGCGTGTACGCGGTGTACCAACCTGGGTTCTCAAGTACGTTACGCAAAATAACGTTCGGTACTAGGGTGTCGTAGTAACCCATACCGATAAATGACTTGTACACTTTGTTCTTGCTCGCGATACCTTTGAGTTTGGCAAGCGCTTCACGCTCGTTCATTGGTTCGCCAACAGACAAAAATGGGTCGCGACGAATCGCGCCAGGAACGGTGTCACGCGTTAGCACTTCGAGTGAGCTAACACCCAACTCAGCCAACATCGCCTTGGTTTCATCAGCACTTGGGCCAATGTGGCGGGCAATGAATTCACCGTGATTTTCTAACTGCTTCAGCGTAGTAGTCGTCATTTACTTCAGGTCCCCTAGCTTCCGGGTGGATACAAGACATTTGAAACACAAAACCCCGGTGCAAGTGACCGGGGCTTAGCAACAAAACGAGCTGTTATTCTTCGTCGATAACTGCTTGATAACCTTCGGCATCAAGCAAGCTTTCAACTTCACTTGGGTCTTCGGCTTTAATTTTGAACAACCAGCCGTCACCAAATGGGTCATTGTTTACAGTTTCTGGTGCATCTTCTAAGTCTTCGTTCACTTCAACAATTTCACCAGCAATTGGTGCATAAATGTCAGAAGCGGCTTTGACTGATTCTGCTACGGCAACGTCGTCACCAGCGGCTACGTTGGCGCCAACTTCTGGCAATTCAACGAACACCATGTCGCCAAGCAAATCTTGTGCGTGCTCAGTGATACCTACTGTGAAAATGCCGTCACCTTCGTTGCGCACCCACTCATGCGTTGATGCGTACTTAAGTTCCTTTGGAATATTGCTCATGTTCTGTTCCTCGTAATTCAATTCTTAAAAAATGATGGCTTAGGCAAGTACTGATTTGCCCTGACGCACGAAGCTTGGTTTGACCACGCTTACTGTAACTAATTTCTTGCGAATTTCCACCTCTGCAGTTTCACCCACAGAAGCTGGTACGCGTGCCATAGCAATTGAGAAACCAAGCGTTGGCGAGAAAGTACCTGAGGTAATTTCGCCTTCACCGCCGTCAACAATCACTTTTTGACCATGACGCAATACGCCTTTGTCTTTCATCACCAAGCCAACCAATTTGGCATGGCCTGCTGCTTTTTGCTGTTCGAGTGCTTCGCGACCGATGAATTTACGATCCGCTGGCTCAAACGCCACGCTCCAGCCCATGTTGGCTTCTAATGGCGTGACTGATTCGTCCATATCTTGGCCGTACAAGTTCATGCCGGCTTCTAAACGCAAGGTATCACGTGCGCCCAAACCACATGGCTGAACGCCAACGTTTAAGAGGTCGTCCCAAAGCTTCTCGACTTTGTCGCCTGGTACGACAATTTCATAGCCTTTTTCACCAGTGTAGCCGGTGGTTGCGATGAAATAGTCGCCCACTTGCTCAGACATAAATGGCTTCATGCCAGCAACCGGTGCGAATGCGTCATCGCCTAATACCAGTTTGAGTTTTTCTTCAGCGTTAGGGCCTTGTAGAGCCAGCATGCCAAGGGTTGGTTGTTCAGTAACGGTGACTTTAAAGTTGCTAGCAACACTGTGGATCCAAGCCATATCGCGCTCACGCGTCGCTGAGTTTACCACCAAGCGATACGATTCATCAGTGAAGTAATAGACAATCAAGTCGTCAATCACGCCGCCTTGTTCGTTCAGCATGCCGCTGTAAAGCGCTTTGCCAGGAACAGTTAATTTAGCCACGTCGTTGGCAAGTAAGTAACGAAGGAATGCTTTGGCATCAATACCGGCAACATCAACAATGGTCATGTGCGACACATCAAATACGCCTGAATCGTTACGTACAGCATTGTGCTCTTCAATTTGTGAGCCGTAATTCAGCGGCATATCCCAGCCGTGGAAGTCCACCATTTTCGCGCCAGCTTTCACGTGCGCGTCATACAAAGGAGTGCGATTTGCCATGACCTAGTTGTCCTTTTTTGTTGTCGAGATGCGAGTTTGCCGCATTCAAAAAATTACCGCGAATTATAGAACTCAAAGCGCCTTGCAACAAATGAATATTACTTATACATTTATAAAAATATTAAATACTAATTTATACTGTATTAAATTAAATTATGAATTTGGCTGTTTTTAGGAGCTCATGATGCAACATTTACCGCTAGAAGCCTTACGTGCGTTCGTCAGCATCTATGAGCTACAAAGTTATACCGCGGCGGCACAGCAGCTAAATCGCTCGCAGCCCGCCATTAGTCTGCAGTTACGGCGCCTTGAAGAGTTGCTTGAAACCTCTTTACTCACGCGTAGCGGTGGGCGTATTCACTTAACGCCAAATGGTACTGAATTACTCGAGCAAGCACGCACACTGCTCGGTTTAAATGATCAAATTATTGCACGCTTCACCGAGCCGGCTGTTTCTGGTCAGGTACGACTGGGCATACCCAGTGAGTTCGCCAGTAAATTATTGCCGCAAGTTTTAGGTCAGTTCGCCCATGCCTACCCCAATGTATCGTTGTCGGTGACATCAGCGCTGAGCAAAGACTTATTGAAAGACGAACAAGTGCATTTTGACTTGGTGATTGCCTTGAAAGAGCCCGATAAACGCATTACTCGTCCCGGTTTGGTGATACTCAAGCAAGAGCCTTTGGTTTGGGTTGGCGCAAATGTTGAGCTTAATTATCAACACGACTTATCGTTGGTAGTTGCACCTGAAGGCTGTATTTACCGGCGCCGTGCACTTGGCGCGTTGCGCCAGGCGAATATTCCTACGCGTATCAGCTATACCAATGCAGACTTTTCCGGTTTAACGGCGGCAATTGAGAGTGGTCTTGGCTTAACGGTGTTGGCGCAAAGCACGGTGCCTGATAACTTGTCGCGCCAGCAGCGTATTGGCCCTATCACATTACCGGAACTCGGCGAAGTGAGTGTTGCCATGTGGCAAGCCGATACCACCAATCAGGCGGCTCGGCAGTTAGCTCAGTTTATTCAAGAACGTATTTAAGCGTTTTGCTGGGTTATTCGCCAAGCGCGGCTTTAATTAGTTGGCGCTTCAATGGCTGAATGCTGTTAGCAGCTTTAAAGCCGATGCCACGCACCAGTTTTGCCAATGGGTTCGCGGTACCAAAACCGCGTTTAAACGTTTCCATAGCAGAAATCATGGTGACCGCTGCAGCTTTGCGCTTACGCTCCCACGTACGCAATTCGCGGTAGTTCGGGGCAGTCGCAAACACCGGTAGCAAATCAACCACATCACCAAAACCTAAGTTTGCGCCCTGTCCCGCCAGCGGGTGAATGCTGTGTGCGGCATCGCCAATTAAGATTAAGCAGTTATCCAACCAACGCTGTGCGTATTGCATGCGCAGTGGGAAGCCAGCACGTTCAGATGCCAGCTCGAGTTTGCCCAAGCATTGATCGCTTGCTGCCTGGAGTTGATTCATAAATGTCTGCGAATCCATCGCGGTGAGTTCTTGCGCCTTTGTTTCATCGGCTGACCACACCAGCGATACTAAGTGCGCATCGTTCAGTGGTAACCAAGCAACAGGACCTGTTGGCAAGAACACTTGGCGGGCAATGCCATCATGTGGCTTCTCGGTTTTAATCACAGCCACAATACCAGTTTGCTCATAATCCCAGAAGCTAAGCGGTAACTTAGCGCGTTCGCGCGTCGGTGAGCGGTTACCATCCGCGGCAATCAGGTAATCGGCTTGCAACTGCTGGTTTGAGCGTAGCTTAACGGTCACTTGTGAAGCGCTCGTTGTATGCTCAACCACTTCATCGTCGGCAATAATTTGTACGCCCTGCTCGGTAGCAACGTCCCACAAGGTTTGCTCAAGCACTTTGTTTTCAACAATAGCACCGAGATCATCAGCGCCAGCTTCTGTCGCTGAAAACTCAATATGACCAAAGCTATCGTGGTCCCACACTTGCATACCGGTGTATGGCCCAAGCCGTTGCTGTGGCAAGCGCTGCCACACGCCTAATTCACGTAACAAGGCGCGGCTGTGATGCGCTAAGGCACTCACGCGTAACTCTGGTGATTCGGTATAGTCAGGGCGGCCACTGCGCTCAATGAGATACACGCGATGTCCCTGCAAACGCAACCCTAGTGAGGCGCTAAGGCCAATCATGCCGCCGCCGACAACTACGATTGTTTGCGCTTTAAATTGTGTACTCATGCGTTACGAAACCCCATGGTTTGGCGCGCGAAAACGTGTCGCAGTGGCGGCAAATTATCGAGCCCGAACAATGCAACATTACGACCCACCACGAGCGGTACATGTTGATTCGAGAAACCTCGCACTAAACTGTCGGTTAGCCCGATAATTCGGCGGTAATCTTGTTGGCGGCGCTCATTGTAGATACTTAGTAAACGATATTGTCCGGGGTCTTGCGCCGTGAGTAATTGCTCACTCAGTTCAATGGCATCGCGCACGCCGAGGTTAAAACCTTGCCCGGCAATGGGGTGCAATGTATGCGAAGCGTTGCCAATAATCACGCTGCGATGACTGATATTTGATTCTGCTAAGTGCAGTTGCAACGGGTATTGAACACGGTCACGTACCGCCACAAAGCGACCGGCTCGATAACCAAACGCTTGCTGGCACGCCGCCACAAACTCGGCATCGGACAATTCCATGGTCTGCTCTGCTTGCTCTGGGTTCAAGCTCCACACCAGCGACGCTTGTTGGTCTGGCAATGGGAGTAACGCAATCGGCCCGGTGTCAGTGAAACGCTCATACGCCCAACCGTTAAGCCCCTCCGATAGCGTTAACGTGGCAATAATGCCAACTTGCTGATAATCGGTATGCTGCATGGCAATACCTGCATCAGCTCGTACCTGCGAGCGCTGACCATCGGCACCAATGAGAAGCTGTGCGTTAAGCTGCGCTTCTTTGTCTTGCTGCTTATAGTGCACCGTAATGGAATCACGTTTGCGTTCGGCGCGCTCAAACCAAGCACCGCCTAGCCACTGAATCGACGCTTCTTGCTGACAAGCTGCATACAGCGCTCTATTTAATGCTGCGGCTGAAATTACTTGCCCCATGGCGGTTACGCCATGCTGCGTAGCGTGCAACCGAGTCATGCCTAGGTGGCCACGATCGCTCACATGAATATGTTCAATAGGGCTTGCTTGCTCAGCCACATGCTGCCATACGCCAATTTGTTCTAACAACGCGACAGTCGCTGCGGCTAAAGCAATGGTGCGCTTGTCTTGTGCGGGGCCTTGCTCTTGCGGTTCTAGTACAGCGATGCGCCAATCTTGACGGCCGCGAGCCAACAGCAATGCAGTCAGCGCGCCGACAAGGCCGCCACCGGCGATAACCACGGAGTAGTTTACTGTGCTTATTTTGCCGTCATCCATTGCTCAATCTCTGCGACAGTTTTAGGCACAGCACTGGTCATATTCTCGTGCCCGTTTTCAGTAATAATCACATCATCTTCAATGCGTATACCGATGCCATGCCATTTTTCATCCACGTTTGGCATACCTTTCGGAATGTAAATTCCCGGCTCAATGGTCAGCACCATGCCCGGCTCAAACTTGCGCTTTTTACCTTCTTGGGTGTAGGTGCCAACATCGTGCACATCTAGGCCAAGCCAATGCCCTAAGCCATGAATCATAAATGGGCGAAATGCTTCGTCATCAACGAGTTTCTTCAGGCTACCTTTTAAAATGCCTAACGCATGCAAACCTTCGGTCAACGCTTTACCTGCGGCCTTCATTGCCGTTGGTAAGTTACTACCTGGCTTTAACGTGGCAAGTGCCGCTTCTTGGGCAGCCAAAACGACGTTGTAGAGCTCTTTTTGTGCGTCAGAGAAACGACCGTTTACTGGGAAGGTTCGTGTGATGTCGCCAGCAAAGCCTTGGTATTCAGCGCCAGCGTCAATTAACAACAAGTCGCCGTCGCGCAGTTCTGACTGGTTCTCAGTGTAATGTAAAATGCAAGCGTTCTCGCCGCCACCACAAATGGTGCCGTAAGCAGGTGATAAGGCGCCGTGCATCGCGAATTCGTGATGAATTTCTGCGGCAACTTGGTATTCAAACTTGCCCGGCTTCGCAAATAACATCGCTCGTTTGTGCGCCTGCACACTAATTCGCGCGGCTTCACGCATCAAATCAAGCTCTGCTGCGCTCTTAATAATGCGCATATCCGCTAACCATGGATTCACATCAACCCATGCCTGTGGTGCTTGATGCCCTTGTTTGGGTGAGGCGCGCAATTCATCCGCGATGGTGTATAGCTGCGCCGCTAAATCAGGTTTATCATGCGGAAAATAGACTGTCTCAGCGCCATCCAGTAAGGCGAACAAATGATCGTCCACATCGTCAATGCTTCCTGCGAAATCGACGCCAAGTGATTCGACTGCTTTGTCGACGCCTAAGCGACGTCCATGCCACACTTCTTCTTGCGGGCTGGTTGGTTGACAGTAAAGTTGCACCGGCGCATCTGCATGCGGCGCTAGCACTAACATCGCATTCGGTTCATTAAAGCCAGTTAAATAGAAAAAATCACTGTCTTGGCGAAATGGAAATTCAGTATCACGACTACGGGTTTGTAGTTGCGCACTTGGTATCACTGCAATGGCGTGCGCCGAAGCTTTTTTTAAACGCGCCAGAAGATGTGCGCGGCGCTTCTGATATTCTTCAATAGTAATGCTCGGAGACATGTGAACCCTACAACGTCGAATGGATATGTGACTCATGCGCTCATGAGGTACTAGTGCAAAACCTTGTTGGTGGCGCAACCGGCACCTGCTTTTAGGCCAAGCTCGTTGAAGCATAACATGGCAGAAATGCGCAAATACTCGACTACCTCAAAATAAGCGCGCTCGGCCTCTTCGTCTTCATCCACCGCGAAATCGAGCTTGGCAATTTCAACCATGTCGTCAATCACTTCGCGAACATCTTCTGAAAGTCCAGTAAGGTTCGTCTGGTTCACGCCAAAGCCCACCAAAAACGACTGCACCCAGCCAATCATGCTTGATAAACGTTCAAACAGCGATTCATGATCACTTGGCAGTAGTAAGTTAAAACCTAAATCGGGGTCACGCATACTGGCACAGATATCGGCAGCCATTTCAGTAACGCGCTCGCGCACGACAGGTTTGAAAGACTGGCCTTCGTGAATCAGGTCGCTGAGCAGCAATAACCAATCATCACCTTCAACACTGGCGCCGCCAGCAATCATGCCGGTGAGAATGCCGTGCACTTCGGCGGCATTAGACAAAATTCCGTTTTGCTCGAAAAACTCGGTTAAACGGTCATAACTTAACGGGTTAGCAGAGCTGCTACCAATTTCTGACATAATCACTGTACTCTTTACGTTCTTTACGCACATCCTACCATTGCAAAGCTATTCAGGCTAGCTGACAAAACCCCGTAGGACGTGCCATAATATGGCTAATTCCAAGCATAAGAATAGTACAAGCACAGAGGAAGCGGCATGACTCAACGCGCCATGGACATAAGATTAATGGAACGTCACTACAAGGTAAATTGCCCACCGGGGCAAGAAGTTGCTTTGCAGCAGGCTGCTGATCGCTTGAATAATAAGCTGGAAACGATTCGTACCAACACCAAGTTGTCGAATCCTGAGCAGATTGCAGTGATGGCCGGGTTAAATTTGTGCCATGAATTTGCGCAAGAAGAGAAACGTCAGCAGCAACGCATCGCTGATCTCGAAGAAAAATTAAAACTCCTGCAAGAAACTCTTGAACAAGTCATGGCGGAACAGCGCCCCGGACGTTAAAATACCCATATTATGACTGCCTGGGATGTGCGCCAGCACGCCGATGTCCCTGAGCCGATGCTAGCAGTAAAGGGGCTCACTGGGCGGCTATTGAGCAAGCTCGACTAGTATCGAGAAGCCTGCGGCCGTTTCAATTGCGCCCCGCCTTGAACCAGTGGGTTCAAGGGCCAAGGCACGCAGCGGCATTCCGGGTAGTCACCCCTTTCGAAAACCGTTATTCGTTATTCGTTATTCGTTATTCGTTATTCGTACAAGATTGTTTTGTCTTTTTCGAATAACGAATAACTAGTAACGATTAACGCTTTTGTTTTTGCTTTTCGCTTTTCACTATTTCGCGGACGTCGGCGAGGAGTTGTTGGGCGTCGTAGATGATGCCATCTTTAATGGTGTAGCGAATGCCCTTCGTGCGCATCGGCTGATTATTTTCATCCAGCTTGTAGTGACCTGTCCCGTACAACACTTTGAAGTTCGCTAGAGGGTTCTCATCAACGATGATGAGATCCGCTTTCTTGCCCGGTACCACACTGCCAATTTCGTCTTCAAGACCAAGTGCTTCGGCGCCGTTTAAGGTCGCGGATTGAATGACTTCAAGGGCATTAAAACCGGCTTCGCGAAGAAGTTCGAGCTCACGAATGTAGCCGAATCCGTAAATTTTGTAGATATAGCCTGCGTCAGAACCTGTCGTTACCCGACCACCATGGTTTTTGAAATCGTTCAAGAAGGTCATCCACAGCTGGTAGTTTTTGCGCCATGCAACTTCTTCGTCGGTGGTCCAATCAAACCAATATGAGCCGTGCGCGTAACGGCTTGGCGTAAAGAATTCCCACAACTGCGGCAGCGTATATTCTTCGTGCCAAATCGCGCGGCGTTCACGCATGAGATCTCGGCTTGCTTCATAAATGGTCAGCGTTGGGTTGATGGTGAAATCAAGCGCAATCAGCTCATCACGTACTTTGTTCCACTGCTCAGAACCAGGCTCTGCCGCTTGCGCCCATAAGCGTCCTGCTTCGCGGAAACGATCCTGCTCGTTGTTGTAGTTATAGTCGGCTGGATAATTCTGAATACGCTGCCCAGTGAACAACGCTTCAGGTAAACCGTACCAGTGTTCCATGCTACCAAGGCCTAAGCGAGCCGAGTCAATCACGCTGGTGCGCACCACATTCAGCTGCGCATGATGCATCATGGTGCCTAGATTTTGCTTTTGAGCTTCATCTAGTGCTGCTGCCATCACTTTGGGCGTTGCTCCGAAGAACTTAATACCGGAGGCGCCTTGACGCTTGATGCTGCGCACCCAATCACGCGCCTGTTCGCCATTAAAAATCGGCTCTTCCGCGCCCATGCCGAAGCCGGCATATGGAATAATGCGTGGTGAAACAATGGCATTTTTCTCAGCTTGTTGTTGATGCCATTTGGTCCAATCTAAGCCGTTAAAACTGCCCGGTTCACGCACGGTGGTAATACCGTGAGCAAGCCATAGCTTGAGTACATATTCTGCTGGAATGCCTTCGGCTGAACCGCCAATGTGGCCATGCATATCAATAAAACCAGGCAACACGTACTTGCCATGGGCATCAATTTCTTGGTCTTTTGGACCAGCAATTGGGCGTCCTTTATCTTTAATGGGTACACCTGGGTAACCCACGCTGACCACATTCACAATGCGATCATCTTCAATCACGATATCCACAGGGCCTTGCGGTGGTGCCCCTTCACCGTTAATCAGCGTTGCACCGCGAATGATGAGTCGGTCGTATGGTCCGGCACCTTGCTCGCCGCGCTCAGGCGCTTTCGGCGGTGCTGCCTGTACCGTCGCGCTGAACGCGACTGAAAGGGTTAACATGCAAAGAAATTGGCGTATCATGGTAAGCACTCACTATTATTTTAATTATGCGTTTTCGCAAGGATATCAGCGCCGTGGCTCAACAGCAATTACGCCGACAACTACTCGACGCACGCGCCAGTCTATCTAGCGCAGCCCGCGATGAAGCGGCGTTGCAGGTAGGCAACCACTTACTACAGTTGCCCGAGCTGCAGCAGCCTTGCCAAATTGGCAGTTATTTTAGTGTGAAAGCTGAGCTGCCCACCCACGCGATCAACGAGCAACTCATGGCGCATAACCATCAATTGTCATTACCAATTCTTCACCCTTTTCGCGCTGGGCACTTGCTGTTTATGCAATTAAACCAAACCACGAAGTGGACGCATAATCGTTTTGGTATTCCGGAACCGGAATTAGATGTACGGCATGTCACGCCACTAGGGCATATCACTATACTATTGGTGCCGCTGGTCGGTTTTGATGCGCACGGCAATCGCATGGGTATGGGCGGCGGGTTTTATGACCGAACTTTGAGTGCGTGGCGACAAGGCAGGGTTAACCTCATGCCGATTGGTTTGGCGCTGGATTGCCAGTACGTTGATGAATTACCGGTACAACCCTGGGATGTGCCTTTGCAAATGGTGATAACACCCTCGAAAGTGTGGGATTTTCGAGCCTAAAACTGTATAATAATCGGCCATAGACAACTGACTATGGATACCGTCATGACCACCTCGCAAGACCAACTGAAAAAGCAAGCCGCTGAAGCCGCCCTGAAATACATTCAACCGAACACAATTGTTGGTGTGGGCACCGGTTCCACCGTTAATTTCTTTATTGATGCCCTTGCCACGATGAAGCACGACATTGAAGCCGCGGTATCAAGCTCAGAAGCTTCCACCGAGCGTTTAAAAGCCCACGGCATTGAAGTGGTTGAGCTAAACAATGTGGCTGACTTGCCGGTTTATGTTGATGGCGCCGATGAAATTGATGAGCACATGCGCATGGTCAAAGGTGGCGGTGGCGCATTAACCCGCGAAAAAATTATTGCTGCGGTTGCTGATAAATTCGTGTGTATTGCCGATGAAAGTAAAGTTGTTGGTCGTCTTGGCTCATTCCCAATTCCCGTTGAAGTGATTCCAATGGCGCGTTCTTATGTGGCTCGTGAAATTGTGAAGCTTGGTGGCGACCCAGTTTGGCGCCAAGGGTTTGTGACGGATAACGGCAATATCATTCTCGATATTCACAACTTTGATATCTTAGACCCTGTTCAACTTGAGCAACAATTGAATAGTATTGTCGGTGTGGTCACCAACGGTCTCTTTGCTAAACGTGGCGCCAATATTGCAATCATCGCAAGCCCTAACGGCTTGCAATTCATGGAGTAGCTATGAATACCTCGGCAACACCGCAAGTATCGCTTGCTAAAGAACGCATTCAAATATTGTTACTTGAAGGTGTGCACGACAGCGCCATTGAAGTACTCAAACAACATGGGTACACCAATATTAAGGCGCTCAAAACATCATTGAATGAAGATGAGCTCTGTGAAGCGATTAAAGACGTTCATTTTTTAGGTATTCGCTCACGCACACAATTAACCCCGAAAGTATTTGCTGCCGCCGATAAACTGGCTGCGGTTGGCTGCTTTTGTATTGGTACTAATCAAGTTGATCTTGAAGCAGCACGCGATAACGGCGTGGTGGTATTCAATGCCCCATTCTCAAATACGCGCAGTGTCGCGGAGCTTGTGCTCGCTGAAATCATCATGTTGCTGCGCCGTATTCCGCAAAAGAATGCCGTAGCGCACCGCGGTGGCTGGGACAAAGCAGCCAAAGGCTCTTTTGAAGCACGCGGTAAGGTACTTGGTATTATCGGCTACGGTCATATCGGTAGCCAATTGAGTATTCTTGCTGAGCAACTCGGCATGCAGGTGCGTTACTACGATATTGAAACTAAATTATCACTTGGTAACGCATTGCAAGTGCGGCGTCTTGATGATTTGTTAAAGCAAGCAGATGTGGTAACTCTGCACGTGCCTGAAACGCCGCAAACGCAATGGATGATTGGCGCTGAGCAGTTGGCAAAAATGAAGCCTGGCTCGGTGTTAATTAACGCCTCACGCGGTACGGTGGTAAAAATCAACGCGCTGGCTGATGCCCTTAAGTCAGAGCATTTGGCTGGTGCTGCCATTGACGTGTTCCCAGTTGAACCGAAAGGCAATGATGAGCAATTTGAATCGCCTCTTCGCGGTATCGACAGCTGTATTTTGACACCTCACATTGGTGGCTCAACTGAAGAAGCTCAAGAAAACATTGGTATTGAAGTGGCGGGCAAACTGGTGCGTTATTCCGATAACGGCTCGACCTTATCGGCGGTGAATTTCCCGGAAGTTGCATTGCCTGCGCATGAAGGTTCGCGCCGCTTGCTGCATATTCACCAAAACCGACCAGGTATGCTCACGCGCATTAACCAAATATTGGCTGAACAGAACATCAACGTATCCGGTCAGTATCTACAAACCGACAGCAAGGTTGGTTATGTGGTCATTGATATTGAAACGCCACCGAAAAGTACCATCGCCGACGATTTACTCATTGCCATGCGCAATATTGAAGGCACGATTAAAGCGCGGGTGCTGTATTAATTAAAAAAGCCGATGCAGTGCATCGGCTTTTCATCTTAATATTTTGCTTATTGCTTGCCTTTGACCGTTTGTTCCATCGATTCTGGTGAAACGTGACGGACATCTTTTCCTTTCACAAAGAAAATAATGTACTCAGCAATGTTCTGGCAACGGTCACCGATGCGCTCGAGTGAACGTGCTGACCACAGTACGTTCATCACCTTTGGAATACCGCGTGGATCTTCCATCATATAGGTCATCAACTGACGTGTGAGTGCTTCATATTGACGGTCGGCTTGCGCATCCATTTGATGCACCTCGAATGCGGCGTTTAAATCCATACGCGCAAACGCATCCAGCACGCCTTGTAACATCGCTAGAACTTGCTGACCAAGATTCTCAAGGCTCACCAAAAACTGCTGCTGATCGTTGTTGAAGCTCTCTAATGCAACGCGAGCAATGCGCTCGGCTTCATCACCAATACGCTCAAGATCTGAGATGGTTTTGAAGATAGCAATAATCAATCGCAAGTCGCTCGCCGCTGGCTGGCGTTTCGCAATGATCTGCACACAAGCTTCATCAATTTGTACTTCAAGTGCGTTAATTTTGTAATCGCGCTGAAGAATTTGCTCAGCCATTTCATGATCAGACTTCTCGATGGCATGCAATGAATCACGCAGTTGTTGCTCAACCAAACCACCCATATTGAGTACTTGGTTACGAACCGCTTCAAGCTCTTCATTAAATTTACCGGAAATATGCCGGCTCATATTCATTTTATCCATTGCCTGCTCCTATTAACCGTAACGACCGGTAATGTAGTCTTCCGTTTGTTTTTGCGCTGGCGTGGTAAACAACGTATTGGTATCAGCGTACTCAATCAGTTTACCCATGTACATAAACGCTGTTTGATCAGACACCCGTGCAGCTTGTTGCATGTTGTGTGTGACGATAACCACAGTGTACTTTTCTTTCAGCTCGGTGATGAGCTCTTCGATGGTTAGCGTTGAAATTGGATCCAATGCTGACGTTGGTTCATCCAACAACAATACTTCTGGCTCAATCGCAATGGCGCGCGCGATAACCAAACGCTGTTGCTGACCACCAGATAAGCCAAATGCTGATTCGTTGAGACGATCTTTTACTTCATCCCATAACGCTGCACCTTTAAGCGAGCGCTCAACCACTTCGTCAAGTGTACGACGGTCGTTTACGCCTTGTAAGCGCATTCCGTAAACCACGTTTTCATAGATTGATTTCGGGAATGGGTTCGGGCGCTGGAATACCATACCAACACGGCGACGCAACTCAGCAACATCCACATTCTTGTCGTAGATGTTCTTGTCATGCAACAAGATTTCACCTTTCACGCTGCAAATTTCAACCAAATCGTTCATGCGATTAATGCAGCGCAATAATGTTGATTTACCACAGCCTGATGGTCCGATAAATGCGGTAACGCGATTCTTCGGAATGTTCATTGAGATATCATACAGCGCTTGAGCTTCGCCGTAGTGCAAATTCAAATTGCGAATTTCTAACGCTGTTTGCTCAGGCGTCAAATTTTCTAAGTCTAACGACTCGACATTGCTAGCATTCGGAGTTACCGAAATCATAGTAGTTAACCTTCTGCCCTAAAATTTATAAACGCTTCACTATTAATCTGTGTTGTCACAATTAATGTTCAAGCGAACGATATTTTTCACGTAAATGGTTACGCACGCCTATCGCGGTTAAATTCAAACCAACAATGACGGTAACCAATAAGAATGAGGTGGCGTAAACCAATGGACGCGCTGCCTCAACGTTTGGACTTTGGAAGCCCACATCATAAATATGGAAACCTAAGTGCATAAACTTACGGTCTAAGTGGAAGTACGGGAAGTTCCCGTCCACCGGCAACATCGGTGCCGACTTCACCACACCAACCAACATGAGAGGCGCTACTTCACCTGCAGCACGTGCTACAGCAAGAATCAAACCTGTCATAATTGCTGGCGATGCCATGGGTAAGATAATTCGCCACAAGGTTTCAGCTTTAGTTGCACCCAACGCCAAGCTCCCTTCACGAAGTGTGCTTGGAATGCGCGACAAGCCTTCTTCGGTAGAAACAATCACCACCGGTAAGGTCAAAATCGCTAAGGTAATTGCCGACCACATCACGCCTGGCGTACCAAAGGTTGGGCTTGGCAACGCTTCTGGATAGAAGATTTGGTCAAGTGACCCGCCGACCATGTATACAAAGAAACCTAAGCCAAATACCCCATAAACAATCGACGGCACACCCGCGAGGTTGATCACCGCAATACGAATCAATCGCGTGACGGCGTTTTTACCCGCGTATTCGTGCAAATAAACGGCGGCGATCACACCAAATGGCGTCACAATCACGGACATCAACAACACCATGAAGACGGTACCGAAAATGGCTGGGAATACGCCGCCTTCTGTATTCGCTTCACGCGGGTCTTCTGATACAAATTTACCAATTTGTACGAAGAAGTGACCGATTTTGCTGAACAAGCCCATATCATTCGGGAACGTCGCATCAAGCACACGATACATTGGTAGCTTCACTTCCATGCCACGCATGTCTTTCATAACAACCGTGTCGCGACTCGCAGCTTCGCGATATGCAAACAATTCCTTTTCAAGCTCTTTATAGGACTCGCGCAACGCTTGCTCTTCGTCGGCAATTCGCTGTTTTTCAGCCTCGGTCAATTGACCTTCGAGTTCAAGTGCACGACTTTCTAGGCGCAACTGATTCAATTCGTAGTTAATTGCACCTATTGGGCCCTGTTGAAGCTCGCTGGCTTTTTCGTTGAGTTCAACAGCGCGTTCGATACGCTCAAATAGCACGTCTCGTAAATTGTCAGATGTTGCAACCGACTCACCGTTTTCGAGTACATCAACAACATAACCGTAGAAGTTGCCGTCTTTTGAGCGCTCGATAACCGCGAGATTAGCTGGTGTTTCGTCGCGAATAATCTGCGGTTTCATTACCCACATAAAGTCGAGCGGTACAAATTCACGGTTACCCACTTTAAATAGTTGGCGTTCGAGTGTTTCACCCTCAAAACCTTCCAAAGTAACGCCAGATTCTTGTAGGCGTTCGATTGGAATTTCCTCACGATCGTATACTTCACCGATAATCACTTGAGTACTACCATCATTGGCTCGTACTTCTACTTCGTGAATGGCTGCTGGCCAGAAGAATGACAAGCCTCGCCAAGCAATGAGTGCAAGTAATCCGAGTACGGCGATAAGGCTGACACTGACTGCGCCCGCGGTAAGCCAAATATACGGTTTTCCTGTTTTAAACCATTTATTCATGGACATCCTCACGCTTACATCGAGCTATATTTTTCGCGTAAACGCTGGCGCACAAGTTCGGCGAGCGTATTAAACACGAAAGTGAAAACAAACAAGACAAATGCGGCCAAGAACAAGATACGGTAGTGCGAACTACCCACTTCTGATTCTGGCATCTCAACAGCGATATTCGCCGAGAGCGTGCGCATTCCTTCGAAAATATTCCAGTCCATAATTGGCGTATTACCGGTAGCCATCAGCACGATCATGGTTTCACCCACGGCACGGCCCAAGCCCATCATCACGGCCGAGAAAATACCTGGGCTAGCGGTGAGTAACACGACCTTGGTCAAGGTTTGCCAGGTTGTCGCACCAAGCGCCAATGACCCATTCGACAAGTGTTTCGGCACACTGAACACCGCATCTTCGGCAATCGAGAAAATAGTTGGAATAACGGCAAAGCCCATTGCGATACCAACAACTAACGAGTTGCGTTGGTCGAAGGTAATGCCGAGTTCGTTGGTAATATATTGACGCACGTTGCCATCAAACAGTACGCGCTCAACCCATGGCGACATTTCAAATGAGAACCAGCCAACAAACGCTACCACTGGCAACAGCACCAACGCTGCACGGCCATCGGTGAAGCGATTGCGCCAATCTTTCGGTAATACGCTGCTTAGTGCTGCAAACAGCACAATAGCAAGCGGCACAAGAACAATCGTCGCGACAATGCCGGGTAAATACTGCTCGATAATTGGCGCCAGCCAAAGTCCCGCCAAGAAACCTAAGATAACCGTCGGCAATGCTTCCATAATCTCAACGGTAGGCTTCACCACTTTACGTACACTTGGCGACATAAAGTAAGCTGTATACACCGCGGCTGCTAAGCCAATTGGCACCGCAAACAACATGGCATACGCGGCTGCTTTAATTGTCCCGAATGAAATCGGAACTAAGCTAAATTTCGGTTCGAAATCATCTGAACCCGAAGTGGATTGCCACACATACTGTGGCTCAGGGTAACCCTCGTACCAGACTTCTTGCCAGATACCACTCCAAGTGACTTCAGGGTGCTCGTTTTCGAGTTTGAAGGTATGTAACTGCTCGCCGCTTTGCATCAACAACGTGTTCGCACGCGGGTCAATAACAACGCGCTCGGCATCTAAGTTGTCAATGTGCGAGAAATAGAGGTCGGCTTCCGACGTTGTGTGGAATACGCCAACTTCGCCAGTCTCAGAGATGCTATAAAAGGTGCGACGGTAGTATTCCGCCACAATGTCGGTAATAGCCGAATTACCTGCTTTGAATTCGCGAATGTATTGGTATTGGCGACCATTTTCTCCCGCAACTTCAAACCACTGTGTGATCAAGCCGTTGCTATGCCCAAACATAATTGAGCTTGAGCCAGCCAATAATTGCATACTGGTGATTTCACCAAAACGGCGACGATCAATTGTCAGTAATTGGCGCTCGCTGACGTTGCCCGTTCTTGAAACATCGTAGACATAAAAGCGATTACCTTGGCGTACAAAAACTTGGCGCAAGTCTGGCGTCACTTTAATGTTGTCGACAGAACCGTTGAGCGGTAGCTCAGAGAATTTAGACTTTAACTCGACGGTACCGGTCAGAAAGCTTTTGCTTGCCTGCAAATAGTTAACGATGATCTTTTGATCGGCCGTTACCGCGGCAAACAGTTGCGACTCACCGTCAAACTCATAAGCTAACTGCGTGAGCGTACGTTGCTCAGGGTCCACTTGAACAAGTTCGCCATCGTTGGCATAACCGATTGCTGGCGTGGTAAAGCGTTGGCCATTCTTAAATTGGCTACGGAATTTAGGCTCAATCACTCGAACCTGGCCGTTTGCCACAGCATAAGCATAACGTTTACTTTGCGGCTGAGTTGCGGCAAATGCGGTCGGTTGCTCTGCGACTTGTTCTGACAACAACACTTGTCCAGGTTGCCAGTCGGTGCCTGGCTTCTGCTTCAATGCGAAGAAGTTTAATTCACCAGAATCACTGAATCGAAAGCCAATTTCCGATTGTTCTTCCATTCCCATTGCCGCGGTTTGGCCCTGGCCAGGTATAGAGAACGACTGCTGGTGTTCGATTTCGACACCACGGAAGATCGGTTCAACCACATATAACAAGTAAAAGAAAATCAGTAGCAGTGCAATTAGAACTAAACCGCCGCCGAGAGTAACCCCCCAGCGTGCGGCTTTGTCTTTAATCAATCGCACATTACTGGCTCCCAACTCTGCACGTTGTGATGCCGCCATTGCTGCCTCTTTAAGATTAAATGAATACCATAAACTAATTGCAGCATAGTATAGACGCGTTCTATGACAGTATTGTTACAGTGTTGTCATATTCCTGACATTTTTCTGTCATGCAACGCTTAAAAGTGAGGCTCTGCCTGGCTCTTCGCCGCATAAAATTTCCGGCGCCTGGGTGAATTTTATGTGCGCTAAATTCAGAACCCACATGGCAACCCGCGACTGACCAATACCACCGCCGATGCACTCAGGCAATTCACTCTGCAGTAGTTGCTGATGCCATGCTTGCTGCAATATTGACTCGCATGAGCGCACTTGAACTTGATGTTCTAACGCGCCTGCGTCTACCCGAACACCCATAGATGATAACTCAAGCGCATCGTTTATCGCACTATGCCAAACCAATAAATCGCCATTTAACCCGGCATATTCTGTTTCGGTTGCTGTGCTCCAATCATCATAGTCCGGCGCTCGACTATCGTGAACGGTTCCATCTGCCAGCTCGCCACCAATACCGATGATGAATATAGCTTTATGCAGCTTTGTGAATTCAGCTTCACGTTGCTTTGGTGTCAATTGCGGATACATTTGTCGCAATTGTTCGGAGTGAATAAACACAACTTCTTCGGCCAAATGCGTTTGATACTCTGGGTTAAATTCCATGTAGAGCTGCCTTAACCCAGAGTAAATTTTAGCAACCGTTGCTTTTAGTGTTTCTAGTGTGCGGTCGCTAGGAAGAATCACTTGCTCCCAATCCCATTGTTCAACCAGAACGCTATGCCGCTCACTGAGTTGCTCTTCATCGGCTCGAATGGCTCGCATTTGTGCGACTATGCCTTCGCCAACCGAGCATTCGTAATGTGCCAACGCACTGCGTTTCCATTTCGCTAATGAATGCACAATTTCATACTCTTGTTGCTGTGCACGAACGAACACAGACACAGCTTTCTCATAGCCGCTTAAATTATCCTGTAGGCCTGAGTTTTTCCGCACCATCAGCGGGGCTTGAACTTCGGTTAGGTTGAGCTTTTCACAGAGTAAGTCGGTGAAGCGTTGTTTGAGTTGGGCGGTTTGTTGTTGGTGCTTGAGCATAGGGCCTCTTTAAACGAAGAACGTTGTTCGTTATTCGTTGTTCGTTAGTCGTTGTTCGGTGGTCGTGCGCTTCGCTGTTTGTGTGCTGCGCTGTTCGTTAAAGACAAGATAAAATAAAACACAAAAGACAATAACCTCAATACCGTCTATTTAATTTAGCTTTTGGAGATGAAATTAATCTTTTAATTGGCTTTTATATTAGATATTGTTTAATTCTAGTGGTGAAAAATGGGTGGGAATTAGATGATCGATGATTTGGATAGAGCGATAATTTCGACGTTGCAGGAAAATGCGCGGGTTTCTTATGCTGAAATCGCAAAAGTTGAAGGGGTGAGTCCGGCGACAATTCATGTTCGCATTGAGAAACTTCGGCAGGCTGGGATTATTACGGGAACGCACATTCATGTCGACCCGCGTAAACTTGGGTATGACGTTTGCTGCTTTATTGGTATCAATTTAGCGCGTGCGGGTGATTATCCTAGCGCTCTAGCCAAATTGAAAGTTTTGCCTGAAGTTGTTGAAGCCCACTACACCACTGGACAATATAGTATTTTTATTAAAGTAATGGTGCACTCAATAGATGATCTTCAACGTTTGTTAATTGAAGAAATTCAACCAATTGAGGAAATTCAGGCTACTGAAACGTTGATTTCGTTACAGCAGCCCATCATGCGACAAATTCAAGTTTAATTGCTGAGTATGACTTCTAAGAAACGGATATGTTTAAATGCTTACCCATAGCTTCTAGCGCTTTGTTAAGCGTATCGATTTTTGTATTGTGACCCAAGTTAATAATGCGCTGCATTTCCTGCTTGCGGCTACCTATGCGCTTTGCCAACTCAGCTTGAGTAACGCGTTCAGTCAACATGGTATTTAACAAAAGAACTTTTGCCCAAACACTTGCGGGGACAGTGACATAAGCTCGATCTTCCAAGGGCGACGGCATCGGAACAGGACGCTGATCTTCAAAATAAAACTCAAACGCTGTTAATAGTGCATCTTGTGCTTCTTGCAGTGCTTCCTCATAGGTATCGCCACAGGTTAATGCCTCTGGAATATCTACAAATCGGGCCATAAAAGTCTGGCCATCTTTCTCAATAGATACGGGATATTTCATTTTAAGACTCCAAAGTTATTCCCAAATGTCGGTCATTACAGCCCAAGTTGCTTGATTATGGCTTTACGTAAATTCTCACCAATTTCCTTACTTGGGTGCCTGGGCATGACACTTTGCCTACCTTGGTAATAAAGCTTTAGATGATTCGTTCCTTGCCTCACTTCGACGCCGTGTTTCTCTAACCAGCGCCGAAATTCACTTTGTTTCATGTGGCCTCCTTGCCTAGAAACAACAAAGGTAAACAAAAATGTTTACCTTGTCAATTTTTAATACAAAAAAACCCTCAAACCAAAAGGTTAGAGGGCTTTTTAGGGTTTCAGAATGATCGGTTTAGTTTAAGCCTAAACGCTCAAGCTCTTGCTCAACAACAATTTTCGGTACTGGAATGTAGCCGTCTTTGTCGACAATTTGCTGACCAGTTTTAGACAGAACCATTTTCAAGAATTCTGCAGTTGCTGGGTCAAGTGGCTTGTTCGGGTGCTTGTTCACGTAAACGTACAAGAAGCGAGACAGTGGGTACTTACCAGCTAATGCGTTCTCAGTGCTTGCTTCGATGAACTCTGAACCTTCTTCAACTGCTAATGGCACAGTTTTCACGCCAGAAGTCATGTAGCCGATACCTGAGTAACCAATGGCGTTCAATGAGGTTGAAACTGACTGAACCACTGACGCTGAACCTGGCTGCTCGTTCACGTTGTTACGGAAGTCGCCGTCACACAATGCTACTTCTTTAAAGTAACCGTAGGTACCTGATACCGAGTTACGACCGTAGATTTGCAAGTCGCGGTTTTCCCAACTGCCAGTCAAACCTAAGTCGCCCCAACGACGAACTTCTTCAGTAGCGCCACACAGACGAGTGCTTGAGAAGATGGCGTCAACTTCAGCAATAGTTAAACCTTCAATTGGGTTATCTTTATGTGCGAATACTGCTAAAGCATCAATCGCAACGCGAACTGGGGTTGGTTTGTAACCGTGACGCTTTTCGAAAGCTTCAATTTCTTTCGCTTTCATGGCACGGCTCATAGGGCCAAAGTTCGAAGTACCTTCAGTCAATGCTGGTGGCGCAGTTGAAGAGCCAGCTGCTTGAATTTGCATGTTGACGTTTGGATATAAACGCTTAAATTCTTCAGACCAGAACGTCATCATGTTTGCCAGAGTATCTGAACCAACTGATGACAAGTTGCCTGAAAGACCACTTACTTTTTCATATTCAGGTAAGTCGTCGGTTGCTTTTTGTGCGCTTGCAGAGAAACTTAATAAACCTGCAACTGCAGCGGTAATTAATGCCGATTTGAATTTCATAATTGACTCCAATCGTGATGTTTTGCCGGTTAAAAACCGGCGGTTGTAATCAGTAACTGGAATCAAGTTTAGTAGGTCAATGTGACAGTATTGTGACATTTATGACAAAAGTGTCATTTTTTTATCACGAGCTCTTCAGAAATACGAAAATAGAATTTTGAACCGCGGCCAACAACTGAGTCAATCAGCAGACGACTATGATGATGTTCCAACGCTTGTTGAACAATGGCTAAGCCGAGGCCCGAACCGCCCTTCTTACTATTACGATCTTTATCAACGCGATAAAAACGCTCAGTCAAACGGCCAACGTGCTCAGCTGGAATGCCAGGACCATTATCTTCGACTGAAAATTCGGCGTCTTGACCAACCATTTTCCACGTGACTTTTATTGTTCCGTGTGGCTGCGTGTAATGAATAGCATTGGTTATCAGGTTCGAAAATACGCTACGTAGTTCATCTTCAATGCCATGGATATGAATATCGGCGATATCAAACGTTAAGGTATGTTGCTTTTCTTGATTGAGACGCTCAGCATCATTTTGAATAACATCTAATATGTTTGGGACATTGACCGTGCGATCGAACATGTCAGTTCGGTGTACATCCATGCGTGATAATGACAACAGTTGATCAACTAAGTTACGCATGCGTTCGCTTTGTGCCTGCATATCGGTCACTGCTTTGGTTAACATTGCTGGCGGCATTGAAGCTGGCTCATCCAACATTTCTAAATAACCTTGCAGCACGGTTAACGGTGTTTTGAGTTCGTGCGATACATTAGCGACGAAATCTTTGCGCATTTGCTCGAGTTGTTTCAATTGCGTGACATCGCGCGCCATTAATAAGTACTGATCTTCGCTATAAGGCATGATGCGAATTTCGAGCTCAACGTCTTCGCGCACTGGCGATGCCAAGTGAATATCTTCACTGAAATCGCCCTTTTGCAGATACGCAATAAACTCTGGATGGCGAATGAGGTTAGAAAGGCGAATGCCAGTATCTGCCGGCCATTTTAAACCGAAGTAAAACTGCCCCAATTTATTACACCAAATTAAACCGCCATCTTTACGAAACACAATCGCGGCATCTGGAATGGCCTCTGACGCTTCACGAAAGCGACGGAGCAATCGTGCCAATGCGCGACGACGCTGTTGACTACGACGTTGCGTACGATAAATACCGTCGTAGATATAGCTCCAACTTCCCGGAGCACTTGGTGGCAGCATGGTGCGGCGATGCCATAACCAATCGACAAGTTTGTATTGGTAGTAATAGTGCCAAACCACCAGCGTGATTAGCGACAGCGCTAATGTTGCCCAAAAGTAACCAAGCAACCAACCGAAAAAGCCTACTGGGACAATAAACCACAGTAGGCCTTTCAAAATAAATATGACGGAGTAACGACGATCCATGCTTAGCAGTGGCTCCGTTTAACTTTTTGAGAAACGATAGCCAACACCGCGGACGGTTTGTACCAAACGATCATGCCCATGCGTTTCCAGCGCCTTGCGCAGGCGACGAATGTGAACATCGACAGTACGGTCTTCCACATACACGTTGGTTCCCCAAACATGATCTAATAACTGTTCACGACTATACACCCGATCAGGGTGGGTCATAAAGAAGTGCAGTAATTTAAATTCGGTTGGTCCCATATCGAGACGGTCATTAAACGCGGTCACGCGATGTGAAACCGGATCAAGACGCAAGCCTTCTACTTCTAAAGGCTCATCAAGTGCAGTTGGTGCAACTCGACGGAATACCGCGCGCATACGAGCCATCAATTCTTTTGGCGAAAACGGCTTAGTCATGTAATCGTCAGCACCAACTTCAAGGCCGCGAATTTTATCTTCTTCTTCGCCACGCGCCGTTAACATGATGATTGGAATAGCGCGGGTAAAGTCATCGCCTTTTAATTTTTTCGCTAACTGAATACCTGAACCACCAGGAATCATCCAATCCAATAGAATCATATCGGGAAATGGCTCAATAACTTTCTCTAGCGCTGACTGGTAATCGCCTGCTTCGATGGCTTGATAGCCGTGCTGCTCCATGACGAAGCTCAGCATTTCGCGAATAGGAGCTTCGTCTTCAACAATCAGTATCTTTCTGGACATGTGCGTCACCTAATTTGTTTTTTGCACGGCCGATTATCTAGATACTTTATGACACTTTTATGAAAGTCAGCAAATTTGTGACATTTATTTTAATTGAATGTCGATCCACACCAATCGATGATCAGACGACGCGCCTCGTGTTTGCACCAATTCTGCTTTCGGTTCATTTGCCGTTGGCCAAAACACACCTGACTGAATTAACTCGATACCATACATCGATGGCAACACGTAATCGGCACGCTTACGCCAGCCTGCAGTGTGTGTGGATGCTTGCGGGTTGTCGGGTGTATGTTGCGCACCGCCAACACTTGTTGGTGTTTTGTCGGCATTCACTAACGAATGTTCTAGTAACTGGTCGATGGCACCGGGGACATTGTCTTCGCTTTCAACCGATGCATTCAAGTCACCAGCAATCACGAATGCTTTTTCAGCACCTAGTCCGCCTGTTACGCCATTGTCATCGTAAATATAATCACTCAGATGTGGCTGTATATAGTCGGCCCAAAACCGAATTTCATCGAAATTACGGCGACCATTACGGTCTTCTTTTCCGTCAAAAACTGGTGGCGTTGGATGACTTACGAGTAAGTGCAATTCATGCCCGTTCACGTTAATTGGCACATCCCAGTGCGACTTGGAGCTAAGACGAAACGCTTGCCAGGCTTCGGCGCTGTAAAACGGCTCGGAAGTATTAGGGTTGATTGGCGCCAACGCGCCCGGCATGTCTTTCCATTTGAATAACTGGAACGTGCGGACATGGTCGGTTTTGATTGGGTATTTGGATAAAACCACCATACCGTATTGCCCTGGATACCAGCCAAAGCCCCATGCATCATTACCGGTGCCACTGGCCACGCCATCACCGCTTAAGTCATAAGGGCTCGGCATGCCGGTGTTAACCGGTGCGAGATACACGTAGGGATAATCGATTGGCGATTCACCGCTCTGACTTTGTTGGAGGTAATCGCTTCGAAAAACATTAATACCTTGGTTCACATCAACATAGTCAAATTCGTTTAACACCAACACGTCTGGGCGCGTGTGCTGAATAATTTCCGCGATGGCTTTAATTTGCGGGTGTTGCTGCGCTAACGCATCGGTAAGCGCTGTTGCGCCCTGCGTTTGAACTTGTTCGTTCGTTAAATAATTACTGGCATCCATGCTCACGTTGAAGGTAGCAACGCGCAGTGAAACTGGTTCTGAAATTTTTTCTGGGGGCATATCGCATCCTGCTAAATAAAGCGCAGATAAAGACAATATAAGGGCTGTACGGATTTTCATCGGAAAGAGCTATCCTTTTGCGGGCATGCTACGACAGATAAAAAGCATAAAGGTTCAATTTATACGATGCAATTGTAAAAAAAATTGCGTAAAATACTGTCATATTTTTGACACAGTACGATGCTATAAATCCACATCGGTGGATTCAGGTCATTATATTGCAGTTTTTACCTGATCTCGTCATTGTCTAGGTTATAGGACGAAAAAATGAGTCACGGTTGGCGAAATTCAACGTATCGCATGCAACGATATTGGGGCAATCCCATTCGTTGGTTTGTTTGTTTTTCGTTATCTTGTTGTTCTGCATTCTATACTTTTTTCTTCTCTGTAATCTTCAATAAAAGTAATTCTAATTCGGCTTTGAACGCCATGTTCAATCCAACCAATCCAGAGTTTTTTTCTTACTGTAAAACCACAACCCAAGGGAAACATCAACATGTTTAACTGCAAACAAACACGTATCGCAGCAGCTGTTGCTATCGCAATGGGCTTTTCAGCCTCTGCGTTTGCACAAGACACTGCCTCTGCATTGCGTGGTGTTATTACTTCAAATACTGGCAATACCCTTGCTAATGCTGAAGTAGTAATTACCGATACGCGTACTGGCGCATCGCGTACTTTGACAACTAACGAGACAGGTACTTTCTCTGCTCGTGGTTTGGCTGTTGGCGGTCCATACGTTATCACGGTAACTGACCCAGCAACTGGCGCGACCAAAGAACAAGAAGTTTACTTAACCTTGGGTGAAACGGCGAACGTTAACCTGATGGTTGAAAGCAATGTTGAGCGTATCGCTGTAACTGGTACTTCAATGTTGAACAATAACTACGGCGGCACTGGTCCTGCAAGTAACTTCAGCTTGCGTGACCTTGAAGAAGCGCCTGCTATCAACCGTGACATCAAAGACATCGTGCGTATTGACCCACGTATCTACATCGATGAAACTTATGGTGATGGTATTCAGTGTGGTGGTGCAAACCCACGTTTCAACAGCTTGACTGTTGACGGTGTTCGCATGAACGACAACTTCGGTTTGAACTCAAATGGTTACCCAACAGAGCGTATGCCATTTGCGTATGATGCAATTGAGCAGGTTGCTGTTGAATTAGCACCTTTTGATGTGAAATACGGTGGCTTCACCGCATGTAACATCAACGCGGTAACTAAATCAGGTCAAAACGAAGTTAAAGGTAGCGTGTTCTTTGATTACACCAACCAAGATATGCGTGGTGACAAAATTGAAGATACTGAACTTGATCAAGGTCAATTCAGCGAAAAACGTTACGGCTTCAGCGTTGGTGGCCCAATCTTAGAAGATCAGTTGTTCTTCTTCGCTGCCTACGAAAAATATGAAGGCGCAGTGAAGTTTGATAACGGCGCTGGTGATGACCCAACTGCTGGTAACCCAATCTATGGTGTGTCTACCGCACAAATTCAAGAAATCGCGCAAATCGCACGTGAAGTATATGGCTACGAAGTAGGCGATCCAATCGCTTCAGCACCAGTAGAAGACGAGAAATTGTTGCTGAAATTAGACTGGCAAATCAACGATGCTCACCGTGCTGCGTTCACTTATAACTGGAACGACGGTGGTAACATTCGTCAATCAGATTCATGGGCATACGAATTCTCTAACCACTACTATGACCGTGGTACTGAGTTAAACGCTTATGTTGCTGAATTCTACTCAAACTGGACCGACAACTTCTCAACTGAAATTCGTGCTGGCTACCAGAAAGTTGATAACCGTCAGGTAACTTTGGGTCCTAAAGATTTCGGTGAAGTTCAAATCGAAACTCGTTTTGACCACGACAACGACGGTATCGAAGACAGCGCAACTGTATTCTTAGGTGCTGATGACTCGCGTCAAGCGAACAAGCTTTACTACGATACGCGCTACCTCAAACTAGCTGGTAACTACTTCATGGGCGACCACGTTATTACCGCTGGTTTCGAGCGTGAAGAGTTAGACGTTTACAACTTATTCGTACAGCACTCACGTGGTGGTGAATACCGTATCTATATTCCACGTGATAGCAATGATCCAAACGCAGCAATCGATTTGTTCCGTCAAGGTATTGTTGACCGAGTCTACTACGGTAGCGCTGCTGGCACCAACAACCCTGAAGATGCAGCGGGTGCGTTCCAGTACGAAATCAATACCCTGTATGTACAAGACGAATACTACATGTACGAGCAAGACTTGACGTTGACTTACGGTCTTCGTTACGACTGGTATACCAGCGATGACTTGCCACGTGAAAACCAAAACTTCATCGATTTATATGGTTACAGCAACGCAACCAACTTCGATGGCGAAGGTTTATTACAACCACGTGTCGGTTTCAACTGGAAGCCATCTCTTGAGTTAGAAGTACGTGGTGGTTTCGGTCTTTACTCTGGTGGTAACCCGAACGTTTGGATTGCGAACAACTATCAAAATGATGGTATCACGCAAATCCAATTACAAGAACGTGGCGTTGATTTGAACGCTGTCGACTTATCAGGTGAAGGTCGTCCATTCTACGACGTACCACAATCAATGTACGATGCGGTTGCGAATGCTAGCGGCAACAGCCCAGTAAACTCGTTTGACCCGAATTTCCAAATTCCAAGCGAATGGAAATATGCATTGGGCGCAACTTATACCTTCGAAAACCAAATGGTATTGATGGGTGACATTCTTTACACCAAGCGTAAAGATTCAGCTGCAATCATTGATTTGGCATTCGAACAAGTTGGCGTAGCATCTGACGGTCGTCCGGTTTATTCAAACCCAAACGGTCGTGAAGGCGATTATCAGTTAACTAACGCAGATGATGCTGGTAGCCAGTTGAACTTGTCACTTGCATTGAGCCATGCTTATGACTTCGGTCTTGATTGGTCGGTAGCTTACGCTTACACCGATTCAGAAGAGAGCCAAGCAATGAGCTCTTCAGTAGCTGGTTCGAACTTCTCGCAAACCGCTACTTCTGACATGAACTACTATGTTTCTGCTCCAGCGAACTACGAAATTCCACATCGTTTCACTTTACGTGTTAACTATGGTGTTGAGTTCTTCGACGGTTTAGAAACTCGCTTCAGCTTGTTCGGTCAAGCGAACAAAGGTCGTCCATATAGCTTCGGTTTAGACGGTCGTGACTTGTTCGGTGACACTGCTAACCGTCAATTGTTGTACGTACCTACTGGTGCTGACGACAGCAAAGTTATCTTTGGCCCAGACTTCGATACAGATGCATTCTTCGCATATGTTCAAGAAAGCGGCTTAGATAAGTACGCTGGTGGCATTGCTCCACGTAACAGCTTCTACAGCAGCTGGTGGAACAAGTTTGACTTGAAAGTAACTCAAGAACTTCCAGGGTTTGCTGATGGTCACAAAGCTAACATGTTCTTCGTAATCGAGAACATCGGTAACTTGTTGAACAGCGACTGGGGTGTGTTATATCAAGCAGGCTTCCCACAAATCGAACAGATTGTAGAAGCATCTCTTGATGACGAATACAACGTGGTATACGAGCGCTTTAACCAGCCTAACCCACAACAACGTGAAACTGGTCCATCACTTTGGGAAATGCGTTTAGGCATTAACTACAAGTTCTAATTTGGATAAGTATGAACAAAGCCCTCGCATCTGCGGGGGCTTTTTTTTATGATGCGCACACGTTCATTCAGTTAAAGAAGCTTATGAATCACGAGTTTTACATGCAGCGAGCTCTCGAGCTTGCCGCAATTGCCGCTGAGCAATACGATGAAGTGCCCGTTGGCGCTGTGTTGGTGTTAAATGATGAGATTATTGGTGAGGGCTTTAATCAGGTGATTACGCTCAATGATCCATCGGCTCATGCCGAAGCGCAGGCTATTCGCGCTGCAGGCAAGCACTTAGGCAATTATCGCTTAGTCGATACCACGCTTTATGTCACTTTAGAACCATGCGCAATGTGCGCGGGGCTAATGACCCATGCACGGGTGAAAACGTTAGTCTTTGGTGCAAGTGACCCACGTACCGGCGCTGCTGGAACCGCTATCGAGGTCATCAATCACCCAAGTATGAATCACAAAATTGAAGTGATTAGTGGTGTATTGGCTGACGAATGCGGGGATATTTTGCGGCAGTTTTTTCGAAAACGCCGATAAATTGTGAATTCAAAAGGAAAGCCCGGCATGAAGCCGGGCTTTTCATTTATGTCTACCTAACCTAAGTAAACGCGTGCGTTGCGGAACATACGCATCCATGGGCTGTCTTCGCCCCACTCATCCGGGTGCCAGCTGTTGGCAACGGTACGGAATACACGCTCAGGGTGCGGCATCATAATCGATACACGACCATCTTTCGTGGTTAGTCCCGTGATGCCTTCAGGTGAGCCGTTCGGGTTCGCCGGATAGGTTGCTGCAACATCACCTTTATTGTTGATGTAACGCATGGTTACCAAGCCTTCGGCGTTCACGGTAGCTAAGTCATTGCCTTTGAACTCGGCACGGCCTTCACCATGTGACACCGCGATTGGCATACGCGAGCCAGCCATGCCTTCAAAGAACAACGAGTTGTTCTTTTGTACCTCAACCAAACTGAAGCGTGCTTCAAAACGCTCCGAACGGTTGGTAACAAAGTGTGGCCATGCTTCTGCACCAGGAATCAGTTCTTTCAGGTTTGATAGCATTTGACAGCCGTTACACACACCGAGTGCAAATGTTTTGTTGCGCTCAAAGAATGCCGCAAACTCATCACGCGCACGGCTGTTGAACAAGATTGACTTCGCCCAACCTTCACCAGCGCCTAAAACGTCACCGTAAGAGAAACCACCGCAAGCCACAAGGCCGTTGAATTTCTCGAGGCTAACACGACCACTGAGAATATCACTCATGTGCACGTCAATGGCTGCGAAGCCGGCGCGATCAAACGCTGCTGCCATTTCCACATGCGAGTTCACACCCTGCTCGCGCAAAATCGCAACCATTGGGTCACGCCCCGTGTTGATATATGGCGCAGCAACATCTTCGCTCACATCAAAGCTTAAGTCAGCGAATAAGCCTGGGTCATTTAAGTTTTGTTTCGCGTCAAATTCTTCGTCAGCGCATGCTGGGTTATCACGCAAACGCTGCATTTGATGCGTTGTTTCGGCCCAGATCGCACGATAGTGGCTACGCAGATGGGCTAGCACCTCTTCGCCGTTACGGTTAAAGCGCACGACATCTTCGCGCACCGGACGACCGATAACATGTACACAGTCTTCCAAACCATGTTCCGCGTACACGGCCATCACCTGCTCAAGATCTTCGACACTCACTTGTACCACTGCACCGAGCTCTTCGCTAAATAGTGCCGCTAAGTCGTCGTCGCCTAAGTTATCAAGCGCAACTTCAACACCACAATGGCCAGCAAAAGCCATTTCAGCAACCGTTGTAAACAAGCCGCCATCAGAGCGATCGTGATACGCCATCAACTTCTTGTCGTGAACCAGTTGCTGCGTTGCATCGAAGAAACCTTTTAATGTTTCGGCGCTATCAACGTCAGGTGTGACATCACCAAGCTGCCGATAAACTTGTGCTAGCGCAGAACCACCAAGGCGATTTTTGCCGCGACCCAAGTCAATTAACACGAGCTTGCTATCGCCTTTATCCATGCGTAGTTGTGGCGTCAGGGTACGACGCACATCGCGAACTCGACCGAACGCGGTGATCACTAGGCTCAATGGCGCAGTAACTGCTTTCGAGCCGTCGTGGTCTTGCCATTGGGTTTTCATCGACATGGAGTCTTTACCCACTGGAATCGTAATACCGAGCGCCGGACACAGCTCTTCACCAACGGCTTTCACGGCTTCATATAGACCCGCATCTTCGCCCGGGTGACCAGCTGCGGCCATCCAGTTTGCTGACAATTTGACGAATTTCAAATCACCAATATCTGCTGCAGCAATATTGGTGAGCGACTCACCCACTGCCATGCGTGCAGACGCGGCATAGTTCAACAATGCCAATGGGGTACGTTCACCCATCGCCATCGCTTCACCCGCATAGGTGTCGTAACTCGCCGCAGTTACCGCAACATCGGCAACCGGAATTTGCCACGGGCCAACCATTTGATCACGGGCAACTAAGCCAGTTACCGTACGGTCACCAATAGTAATCAAGAAGGTTTTTTCAGCAATTGCAGGTAAACGTAATAAGCGTTTCGCAGCTTCATTCAGCTTGATGCCTTCACGCGCAATACTCTCGCCTTGCGCTTGCTTTGAAGCAACATCGCGGTGCATTTTCGGTGGTTTACCAAGTAAAACATTCAGCGGTAAATCAATGGGTTTATTACCAAAGTGCTCATCGGTTAGCGTTAAATGCTCAGCTTCTGTCGCTTCACCAATCACAGCAAACGGCGCGCGCTCACGCTTACATATCTCTTCAAACACGTCCATGCGATCAGGCGCGATTGCCATCACATAACGTTCTTGCGATTCGTTACACCAAATTTCTAACGGCGACATGCCCGGCTCATCATTTGGCACTTTACGAAGCTCGAAGTTACCGCCGCGACCGCCGTCACTCACGAGTTCCGGCATTGCGTTCGACAAACCGCCTGCGCCCACATCGTGAATAAACGCAATTGGATTCTTGTCACCAAGTTGCCAGCAACGATCAATCACTTCTTGGCAGCGACGTTCCATTTCTGGGTTGTCACGTTGTACCGAAGCAAAATCAAGATCTTCACTCGAAGTACCCGAGGTCATTGAGGATGCCGCACCGCCACCCAAGCCAATGTTCATGGCTGGGCCACCGAGCACAACGAGTTTCGCGCCAACTGGAATCTCGCCTTTCTCAACGTGCTGCTCGCGAATGTTACCCATTCCGCCAGCAATCATGATTGGTTTGTGATAACCGCGAATTTCTTCGCCATTATGGCTGTTCACTTTCTCTTCGTAGGTACGGAAGTAACCGGTAAGTGCCGGACGACCGAACTCGTTATTAAACGCCGCGCCACCCAGAGGGCCTTCAAGCATAATATCGAGCGCCGTCACAATGCGGTCTGGCTTACCGAAATCTTCTTCCCAAGGCTGCTCAAAGCCCGGAATTCGTAAGTTTGAAACGCTAAAACCAACCAAGCCGGCTTTTGGCTTCGAACCACGACCTGTGGCGCCTTCGTCACGAATCTCGCCACCTGAACCTGTTGCGGCCCCTGGATACGGTGAAATAGCCGTTGGATGGTTGTGGGTTTCAACCTTCATCAAGATATGAACTGGCTCGTGGAAATAACTATATTCGCCTGCAGCACTGGTTCCTGCTGGATATGGATAGAAACGCCCTGCCTCAGACCCTACCATTACCGCCGCGTTATCTTTGTAAGCAGAAAGAACATTTTCTGGCGTGACCTCAAAGGTGTTTTTGATCATCTTAAACAACGATTTCAGTTGTTCCTGACCATCAATGGTCCAGTCTGCGTTAAAGATTTTATGGCGACAGTGTTCTGAGTTGGCTTGCGCAAACATGTACAGTTCAATGTCATTTGGATTACGCTTCAGTGCACTGAAGTTTTCAAACAGATAATCAATTTCGTCATCCGCAAGCGCTAATCCCATGTCGATATTTGCGCGTTGCAATGCCTCGCGACCGCCCTGCAAAATATCAATGCTTGTCACTTCTGCTGGTTCCGCTTCGTGGAACAATACCGTCGCATCATCAAGATCACGCAGCACCATTTCAGTCATGCGATCATGAATTAAGGCAGCGGCTTGCTGCAATTGCGCCTCGGTTAAATCACCCGACAAATAATAGGCAATGCCGCGCTCAATGCGGTGAATTTGCGTTAATCCACAATTGTGCGCAATGTCTGTTGCTTTGGATGACCACGGCGAAATAGTGCCTTGACGCGGTACCACAACCAAGAGCTGCCCTTCTGGAATGTGCGCAGCTAATGCTGGTCCATAGGTCAATAATTTAGTGAGAACTGTCGTCGCCTCATCGTCGAGCGTCTGTTCTACATCAACGAAATGCATAAATTCGGCATAGACTTCTGATACCGGTAGGTCAGCATTTTGCAGGCGCTGCAATAATTTCTCAGTTCGAAATTCAGACAAAGCGGGGGCACCGCGTACTATTTCCACAGACATGTCTCCAAAAATTATGGGGAAATTATTCTTGTTTCTCAGTTAGACGAAACCACTTTTGCCGACGCTCGGTTTGCAAGTGGCGTTGTTTACGTAACCAGGCGCGGCGACGCTCTGGCGATACTAATCGACGATTCTTGTTACGCATTAGTTGACTCCATCTCCGCTTCCCTCAGGAACCGAGATTTCCATAGGTTTGGCTGGAATCCTTCCTCGATTATCTAGCCATACCAAGGTGTCGTAATAGCGACGTATGTTCCCTACGTATCGCACCGGTTCATCACCACGTGCAAACCCAAAACGAGTTTGTCGATAAAACTGCTTTTGTCTTAATAAAGGTAGACGTTTTCGCACATCAATCCAGCGATCGGGATCACCCCCCTGTTGCTGGGTCAGAATGCGCGCATCTTCCAAGTGGCCGTAGCCAATGTTATATGCTGCTAACGCGAACCAAATGCGGTCTGGCTCTAAAATTCGCGCCGGAATACGCTGCAGCATTCGCTCAAAATATCGCGCGCCACCCTGAATACTTTGCTCAGGATTCAAGCGACTGGTTACGCCCATCGCTTTGGCGGTTGGCAACGTTAGCATCATCATGCCACGCACACCGGTTGGCGAAATCGCCCGTGGATTCCACAAGCTCTCTTGATAACTAATTGCCGCCAGTAAGCGCCAATCCAATGCTCCCGCATGCTTTTCAAATACATCGCGGTACTTTGGCAACACGGTTTGCACGGCATCAATAAATAAACTGGTATCAACATAATTGAAGCTAGCGACATGCCCGAAATGTTGATCAAGAAGTTGAGAAAGTTGCCCTGAATGGCGGAGGTTACCGAAAAATGCAATGACTTCCGAATAAAGCGATGCGTCCACTTGCTTATTTAATAGCCAAGCAATATCAACATCATCGCGAACGGTAAAGGCAACACTTAAATCGGGGTAGTAGCGCCGTTGCAGATCCAAAGTATTGCTGTCTGCAATAGTGTAGGCTATTTCGCCTTCGACCACTTGGCGCAGTAATTCGCTGGCGTCATGGTCGTCGGTGGCTCGCCACTTAAGCTCGGGATAATCGTCTTCTATTTGCTGCAGCCAATCATGGTGACTTGAGCCTTCAACGACAACGAGTTCAGCCTCAAGCTCGTCAAGACTTCTCGGTCGCTCTCGGGCTCCCTGTTTAAAAACGATTCGTTGGGATACTTCGAAATATGGTGGACCAAACCGAAAGCGCTGTTCGCGCTGATTGGTACGATTTAAACCAGCAGCTAATACATCGACATCGCCCGACTCTAGCAGGTTTAAGAGGTTTTTGACGTTGTAGCGAGACACCATCTCAACGTCAACGCCAATTTCTTCAGCAAATTGTTTCGCCAGAACATACTCGATACCCGCTTCGCCTTCGGCATCGAGATAATAGCTAGTGGGCCCCAGCAATGTTCCTACACGCAACACGCCGCGCTCTTTGATGGCGTCAAGCTGGCTCGGCTGCGGTTCGGGCGCACACCCGAGCAACAAACCTATCATGAGCCAGCTAAAAAGCCACTTAAGCACGTATTATTCCCATTCAATCGTAGCCGGCGGTTTACCCGAAATGTCGTAAACCACCCGTGAAATACCGTCGATTTCGTTAATAATACGGTTTGACACTTTTTCGAGCAATTCATAAGGCAAATGAGCCCAGCGCGCGGTCATAAAATCGATAGTTTCAACGGCGCGAAGCGCAATGACCCAGTCGTATTTCCGCGCATCACCCATGACGCCCACTGAGCGCACTGGCAAGAACACCGCAAACGCTTGGCTAACATCGTGATAAATACCTGCGTTACGGAGTTCACTGATAAAGATGTGATCAGCGCGGCGCAATAAGTCACAGTATTCTTTCTTCACTTCGGCAAGCACTCGCACACCGAGGCCTGGGCCTGGGAATGGGTGGCGATACAACATGTCATATGGCAAGCCAAGCTCTAAACCAATTTTGCGTACTTCATCTTTGAATAACTCTCGCAATGGCTCAACCAAGCTAAGCTTCATATCTTCTGGCAAGCCACCCACGTTGTGGTGCGACTTAATGACATGCGCTTTACCTGTTTTCGAACCAGCCGATTCAATTACATCTGGATAAATCGTGCCTTGAGCTAAGAATGAAACGTCTTTAATGCGGCTCGCTTGCTCATCAAAAATTTCGATAAACACGCGACCTATAATCTTGCGTTTCGCTTCTGGGTCTTTTTCGCCAGCAAGGGCATCAAGAAAACGATTTTCTGCGTCTACATGAACAATGTTCAAACCGTAATGGTCGCCGAACATTTCCATCACTTGCTCAGCTTCTTGCCAACGTAATAAGCCATTATCTACAAATACGCAGGTGAGCTGATCACCAATGGCACGATGCAACAACATCGCGGTCACTGAACTATCGACGCCACCAGAAAGCCCAAGAACAACTTTTTGGTTGCCAACTTGCTCACGGATGCGCGCTACCGCGTCATCAATAATATGTGCTGGGGTCCAATTCGTTTCACACTCACAAATTTCAACCACAAAGTGTTCGAGCATACGCATACCCTGGCGGGTATGGGTTACTTCTGGGTGAAATTGTACGCCATAGAAATCGCGCTTATCGTCTGCCATAGCAGCGATAGGACAGGTTGGTGTTTGTGCGACGATATCAAAGCCTTCTGGCACTTCAATCACTTTATCACCGTGGCTCATCCACACATCTAACAACGGATTACCATTGTCGTGCACGCTATCTTCAATGTGGTGGAACAGCGGACATGGGGCGATGCGTTCAACCTGGGCATAGCCAAATTCACGCTCGAGTGAACCTTGAACTTTACCGCCTAGCTGCTCAGCCATAGTTTGCATGCCATAGCAAATACCAAACACGGGTACGCCAGCTTCAAACACGTACTCAGGCGCACGTGGTGAGTTTGCTTCAGTAACGGATTCAGGGCCACCTGACAAAATAATACCGTTCGGTTTAAAGCCACGGATGTCTTCTTCACTGACATCCCATGCCCACAGTTCACAGTAAACACCCAGTTCACGAATACGACGAGCAATTAACTGCGTGTATTGCGAGCCAAAATCTAAAATCAATATACGATGTGCATGAATATCTTGCATGTTAGCTTAACCCATCCGATAGTTTGGTGCTTCTTTGGTGATTTGCACGTCGTGTACATGAGACTCACCCATTCCTGCAGCAGTTACTTTGACAAACTGCGGCTTGGTGCGCATTTCTTTCATATTGGCACAGCCGGTTAAGCCCATTGCTGAACGTAAGCCACCCATTTGCTGGTGAATAATGGTGGCAATTGGACCTTTGTAAGCAACACGCCCTTCAATACCTTCAGGAACAAGCTTTTCAGCTTCGTTGGTCGCTTGGAAGTAACGATCTGACGAACCATGACGTTGGTTCATTGCACCGATACTGCCCATGCCGCGATATGATTTGTAGTAACGACCTTGATACAGCTCAACTTCACCTGGCGACTCTTCGGTACCGGCTAACATGCTGCCGACCATCACGCAGTCAGCGCCAGCTGCGATAGCTTTCGCGATATCACCTGAGAAACGGATACCGCCGTCAGCAATCACTGGAATGTTGGTACCTTTAAGCGCATCAACGGCGTCAGAAATTGCCGTAATTTGTGGTACGCCACAACCCGTGACAATACGTGTAGTACAAATTGAACCAGGGCCAATTCCCACTTTCACTGCGTCAACGCCAGCATCAGCAAGCGCTTTTGCACCAGCACCGGTCGCCACGTTACCTGCGATGATTTGTAAATCAGGATAGGTTTTGCGAGCCCAAGTAACACGGTCGATAACGCCTTGCGAATGACCATGCGACGTATCGATCAATAACACATCAACACCCGCTTCAACCAACGCTTCAACGCGTTCTTCTGTACCTGGACCAACGCCGACGGCTGCGCCCACGCGCAAACGGCCAAGCTCGTCTTTACAGGCGTTTGGTTTATTTTCAGCTTTGGTGAAATCTTTCAGGGTAATCATGCCGCGTAAATGAAACGCATCGTCAACCACCAGAATTTTTTCAATACGGTGTTGATGCATGAGGTTCAGAATTTCTTCGCTCTGCGCGTTAGCTTTCACGGTTACAAGCTTGTCTTTTTGCGTCATAATCGAGCTAACCAGTCGATTATCATCGCGCTCAGCGCGGGTATCGCGGCCGGTGATAATGCCGACCAGCTCGCCAGACTTTTCAACCACAGGGAAACCGTGGAAGCCATGTTCAACGGCTAATGCACGAATTTCGCCAAGCGTGGTGTCTGGGCTAACAGTAATTGGGTCAGAAACCATGCCACTTTCGTATTTCTTCACTTTACGAACGTGTGCGGCTTGCTCAGCAATGGTCATATTCTTGTGAATAAAACCGAGACCACCTTCTTGCGCTAATGCAATTGCGAGCGCAGCTTCGGTGACGGTATCCATTGCGGCGGAAACCATTGGAATATTGAGTTCAATTGAACGCGTTAGACGCGTACGCAAGTCCGCTGTATGGGGTAAAACGGTTGAATGTCCAGGGACGAGCAAAACGTCGTCAAAGGTAAGGGCTTCTTGAGCAATTCGTAGCATGGCAACATCTCACTGGCTGACTTAATGTTGCGGGCAGATTTTACTCGCAAACGGCTTTTCAGTAAACTGATTTTTTCAATTCTTACCGAGGTTTTATCATGCAACAACCGCACATATTTACCGTCTTTGGTCTCAATACCGAGGTAAGACAGGTGCTTGAGCAAGGCTTCGGTTCTATTTGGCTAGTTGGCGAAATTTCGAACTTTGCGGCGCCAGGCTCTGGACATTGGTATTTTACCCTAAAAGATGAACGGGCGCAGATAAAAGCCGCCATGTTCAGAAATGCGAATCAGCGCGTCAAAATTCGGCCTCAACATGGCATGCAGGTGTTGGTTCGCGCCAAGCTTACGGTTTACGAGCCACGCGGTGACTATCAATTAATTATTGAGCACATGGAAGATGCCGGTGCGGGCTTGTTGCAACAGAAATACGAGCAACTTAAAGCGAAACTGCAAGCTGAAGGACTTTTCGCACCGGAACATAAACAACCATTACCAGAAACGATTAAAAAAGTTGGCGTTATCACCTCGCCGACTGGTGCAGCTGTGCGCGATATACTCGCGGTACTCAAACGCCGCGACCCAAGTATAGAAGTCATTATTTATCCGAGCTCCGTGCAAGGTCAGGCCGCTATCGGTGAACTGCTCAACATGCTGCAACGCGCGGTGATGCGCAATGAAGTGGATGTATTAATTGTGGCTCGCGGTGGCGGCTCGTTAGAAGACTTATGGTGCTTTAACGATGAACAACTCGCGTATGCATTGCATAGTTGTCCGCTGCCGACCATTTCAGCCGTTGGTCATGAAGTTGACTTCACTATTTGTGACTTTGTTGCGGATGTTCGCGCACCAACCCCTTCAGCGGCTGCCGAATTAGTCAGTCGCGATCAACGCGAAACGCTCGCTCGCATTCAACACTTGAGCCATCGAGTTGAACAGGCATGGACACGTCATTATCGCCAGCAGCACCAATACCATGCGCATCTGTCTCAACGTTTGCAGCAACAACACCCGCAACGACAGCTACAACAGAATGGCCAGCGCCTTGATGAATTGGCAATGCGCACACAAAATGCCATGCAGCGCTACTTACAACAAACCAAAAGTAACCAAATTCGATTACATTCACGCCTAACTAACGTTCATCCAGAGCGTCGAATTGCGCCACTGAAACAACAGCAACAACAATTACAACAGCGCCTGAGCCTTGCCATGCAACAATTGTTGAAGCAGCAGCAACAGCGTTTTCAGTCACTCACACAAGGGTTGCACATGGTTAGCCCGCTGCAAACCATTGAGCGTGGTTATGCTGTGGTGCGCAAAAATGATGGCAGTTTAGTTCGCAGCCCCAAGCAGTTAACTCAGGGCGAAGCGTTTCAAGTGAAGGTTGCCGAGGGTGAGTTTACGGCAACAAAAACTGAATAAAGGCGTACCATAACGGTAACGTGATAAAACATAGCAGCACACCATAACCAACAATGGCTGCCGACAAAGTCGGCGCTAACCCTGCCATAATTGCCAATGCGCCAGCAGAAATCATGGCTGGCATGGCGGCTTCCATAATTGTCACTTGTACTGCCAATTGCTCAAGTCCAAAACCATAAAGCACGGCGAAGGCAATTACTGGCGTTGCGATGAGCTTCAAACCGAGCGCCCAATACAGCGGTCCACGGTCTTCCTGCGGCAACCTGAATTTCAACTGAAAGCCAACGGCAACCATGATCACTGGCACTAAGGTAATTGCCAGTGAATCAATAAACTGACTCATCACCTCAGGGTATTCAATACCGCGCATCAGGAGTGCAATGACTAGCGCCACAAAAGGTGGAAATTTCGCTATACGAAGGGCTATTGCGCCAGCACTCGGCCGCTTGGCTTCAGTGCCGGGTTCATGACTATAAATGGCGGCGATAATCGTCGCATAAATAGACAGAATAAAGAACGAACCAAGTTGGTCATACAATAGCGCGTAGGGAATGCCTTCGGGCCCAAAGAACGCTTCAACCATCGGAAATCCGACAAACGATGTGTTGCCGAGTGGCACGACGATCAGCATGGCGCCGGTGGTCATTCGCGACCAATTAAGCCACTTACTCAAGCCCAGCAATACGGGCACCGTCACTGCCAGTAGCAACCATGGCATCAAGGCCGGATATAAGAGTTCTTTACCGAAAGTAAGACTGGGTATTTTCTGTAGGACAACCGCTGGTAACGCGACATAAATCACATAAGCGTTAAGAATTTGTCCGGTATTTTGCGGGAATTGTCGGCTACGTTGTAGCAATAAGCCAATAACAACGTAACCGGCAATAAAGATGAAGTTGGCCATCGTAACGGTGCATTCCAAGTTGCATCAATAAGATGGCCTTAGTTTACCTTGCTTAGAACTTATGTTCGATACCTAACGCTAAATAGCTTTGGTTCACATCGATAGAATCTAAATCACGACCGGTATACCAAGTGTAAACTTTCGTGTTTTTACCAAGCTTGTAATCAACACCGGCTGCCAACGAGGTTTGCTCGCCGTCTACGCTGAAGTCCATACGCTGGAATTGCGCTTTGAACGTGAAGTTTTGATATGGGTATTTAACGCTTGCAACGTAACCATCCGCTTCGGCTGTGCCATCAACTTTTTCTTGTTGTTGCCACATTAAACCGACAACGGCCGATGCTAATTTGGTGTAACCAACAACACGCTCAATGTCATAGCCATCAACTTTACGGTCAATCGCACCGCCTAAATAGAATGACGTGTCATCAAGACCTTCGTCACCGTAGCTGACTGCAGTTGAGATACCGTCGTCGACCAATGGGTCATCGCTCGCGGTATAACTGACTTGGAAGCGCACTTGATTAAACGCTGGTGAATAATAGCTCACAGTATTGCTAAGACGATTTTCACCTTCGAATAAGGCTTTAACGTCGGCCTCATAGTCGCTGAACACATCGATATCGCCTTGAATTGTTTTCAATACCGTGTCACGACGGCCAATGGTGATTTCACCAAAGTTGCCTTTCAAACCAATGTACTGGTTACGTGATTTTAAGTTATCTGAACCACCAATATCAGCAACATCAACTTGCCACTCGAGCTTATAGATAACTTCTAAGTCGTCATTCAGTTGAGCGCCGCCTTGAATACCAAAGCGCGATGAATTTGATACCACATCGGTTTGTGAACCGTTACCGTCGTCAAGGTCATTACTTTGCAACGATACGTTAATTTTACCGTAGATATCCCACGTTAACGGTTGCTCTTCAGCAACAACTGCAGATGAGCCCAATGCGAGAATTGCTGGAACAGTTATCAATAAAGTTTTTTTCATAACATAGCCGACTAAATATAGGTGAACACTCTGTGGACTATAGACCACACCCCCGATTTAGGCGCTATGTTATATCAGAAATATGACAGTTTCATGACTATGTGTCAGTTTTTTGTCTTTTTTATGGCATTCGCATGACGCTTATATGTCAGCACGTAATTCCTGTAATCGATTTTGCTGTTCCTGCTCTGCCTGAGCGTAGCGTTCCCATTGACTTGCTGACTTACGTGCATCGTCAAATTTCTTCGCTACGGCAAACGCTTGCAGCGCTGCATTGAAGTTTTCTAGATTCAATTCTGCCATTCCGATGACGAGATGCATGGTACCTGGCTGTTTCAAATCACCTTTTTCAAGCGCTGCTTGTGCGGCAATAATCGCATCTTTGTTGCGTTCAGCATTGAGTAATAAGGTTGCGCGTTGTGCGTCAAGTTCACCATCGTCGCTTAGCGCTGCTGCCGCCAAAAGCGCTGCGCTAGCTTTATCGGTTTCACGTGCCGCTACCCAGGCTTGCGCTAGTAGTTTCAAATGACGTAAGTTGCGTTCAACCGCGCCCTGTTCTAACGCCTGCTCGAGAACCTGACCTGCCTTGTACGGAACATCATTAAAAAAGTAGGTTTGTGCCAAGTTCAGCAAGTCTTGCCCTTTGGTAAGAAAGCCCTGCTGGAATGCGGTTTCTAACATAGCCAGTTGCTTGTTCTCTTGACCTAATTGACCATAGACACCCGCTAACTGAACCCAATACTCAGGCTTATTGTAATAACGCACCATGTCTTCTAAAACGGCGGCAACACGCTTGGTGTCACCCAGTTCGAAATAAATTGCTCGCTGCAGTACCAGCCAGTTTTCTTCTGGAACTTGTTGCTTTGACTCAACTGTATCAATTGCCTTAGTTATCGGCGCTAACGCAGCCTTATAGTCACCCTGTTGATACAGTGCTTGGGCTTTTAAAACCCAAGCTTTTTGATGTTGCTCTGGTGCGGTTACACGCTCCCATTTCTGCAAATAATCAATTGTTTTCTCAAACTCGCCTTGGCCTAAAGCTAACTGCGCTAAACTGAACAGCGTGTTTTGCTCGAGTGCTTCTGGAATAGCTTCTTCTTCAACCACTTTGGCGAAATACTCTATGGCTTTCGCAATGTTATCTTCACCGTAATACATATAGCCGTAGAAGTTCCAAAGCATGGCGCGCTCATAGCTGTTCATACTGCTGAGCTTGCTTTCAACATTACGCAGTACGTCAAGCCCAGCGTTTACGTCGCCTTCGTCAGCGAGTTGCTGTGCGCGAGCTAATTGGCTGTAGACTTGCTCACGCAAGGCTGGGGTTTTCTTGCGCTCTTGCGCAACCGCAGACGAGTGAACAAAAACCGTAATAAGTGCAGCGACGATGATGAAATAACGCATAAGATTGTCTCCTAACCATCAATGGCGAATGTTAGACGGTTCTGAACCCCTTCAACTTCAACAGGTTCACCGTTCACAACGCGTGGTTTGTACTTAAACTTAAGCACCGCATCCATGGCTGCTTGGTCAAAAATATTCTCTGGCTGAGCTTCAATCACATAAGGATCACGCACCGTGCCTTGCTTAGTCACGGTAAAGCCCACCACAACATAGCCTTCAATGCCTCGTTGTAGCGCACGACGCGGATACACCGCTTGCACTTTGACAATCGGCAGATATTCACCGTCACTGGTGTCTAAACCGACGCCACCTGACAAGCTCGTGTCAGCTTGAATCTCCGCAGAGAAATCGAATCCCGCCGCATCCGCATCCATGGATTCATTTTGCATTTGTGGCTGCGGCATATCCGGTGGTGGCTGTTCAGGCTCTGGTGGACGCTGCGGCTTACGCTCTTTTTGCTGCACAACTTCTTCAGGCTTCACGCGAACAAAGTCGAGAACACTGCCTTTAGGTGGTTCTGACATTGCCCCTTCACCGCCTACAATCAACGATTGCATGAGGTAAAACAGCCCTGCAGTTATAGCAAAAGCGGCGACGAGTGCGAGCAGTACACGTTTCATAACTAGTCTTCTTGCGTTGCAATGGAGACATCAAAGACACCAGCAGCACGAGCGGCATCCATCACTTTAATTAAGGTTTCGGTGGTCGCTTTTTTATCGGCTTGAATCACCACCGAACCTTGCGGGTTTTCAGCATACAAACGCTCAATGTTTGCTTGCACCGCACGGGCATCAACCTGGCGCTTGTTAATCCAGATTTCACCGGTATCACTGATGGCAACCAAAATATTGGCGCGATCTTTTTGCACCGCAGTTGCCGCTTCTGGACGGTTCACATCAATGCCCGACTCTTTCACAAATGAGGCGGTAACGATAAAAAAGATCAGCATGATGAAGACAACGTCAAGCATTGGCGTCATGTCAATTTGTGCTTCTTCTTCATCAACTAAATTTGCAAAATGTTGTTTCATTGCGCCTTACCTCTATTTGCTAGCAAGCGATTGCGCGCTTGAGTGATCGAGTAACAAACGATCTTCTAATTTGAGCCGTTCACGTTTTGCGGTGCGCTGTAGCCAGGTTGTTGCAAACACACCAGATAGCGCACCAACCATACCTGCCATGGTCGGAATTGTGGCTTTCGATACACCGGCCGCCATGGAACGAGCATTGCCGGTACCTGCAACCGCCATCACATCGAACACTTCAATCATGCCGGTTACTGTTCCCATCAAACCAAGCAGTGGACATAACGCCACCATGGCTTGCAGGATGGGTAGGTTGCCGCCTAAAGCAATCGACACGCGCGAGATAATCGCACCACGAATTTGTTCAGCCTGCCATGACGAACGGTCAGCACGATTATTCCAGTTCGCCAAAGCTGCTTTTGTTGCTTGGCGATGACCGCGTAAGTAGTAGAAGATACGCTCTAAAATCATCAGCCACATGACGAAAATAAGTACCCCGATAACCAGCAGCACATTGCCGCCGGTTTCGATGAAATCTTGAATAGCATTGCTGAATTCGAGCAGAAACATGATTAGTGACTCCGCTCAGAGCGCTCCGCAATAATGCCTGAGGCTTGTTCTTGCAGCACATGCACGATGTTGCGGCTACGCGTGTTCAAGGTTGCGAACAGCAAGGTCATTGGAATGGCAACCACAAGGCCGAGTACAGTTGTTACCAAGGCTTGTGAAATACCACCCGCCATCAGTTTCGGGTCACCCGTACCAAACAAGGTGATGGCTTGGAAGGTATTGATCATACCGGTAACCGTACCTAACAGACCCATCAATGGTGCAACCACCGAGATGATCTTAATGAACGTGAGGTTTCGCTGAATTTTTGGCACTTCACGCAGAATGGCTTCGCTAAGTTTCAGCTCCAAAGTTTCGGTATCAACATCAGGATACTTTCGTTGCACAGCCATCACACGACCCAATGGATTGTCTTCTCGGGCTTCAGTTTGCTTCATTTGACGCTTCACTTTGCCGCCCATCAGCGTCAGCGTGATAAAGCGCTCAACAGCGATCAATAAACCAATCACACCAAGTGCAAGAATGATGTAACCAACCGTACCGCCTTGATCGATGCGCTCGCCTAAATCAGGCGCTTGCACCAAAAGGCCAAGAATTGAGCCGCCCGTTGGGTCCATTGCAAACTTGACAGGGTTTTCGTCTGCTTGCTCTAAGGCAGTCACTGTATCCAAGTAACGACCAGATGGCTGACGAATTAATTCAGCGACGGTATCGGTACCTGGCACCAGTTCAAGATACTGACCATCGGCAACCATGTTGAAGGTACCAACGCGAGTTACTTGCTTGGTAACCTTCTCACCATTCGCGAGCGTCACTTCGGTATCAAACTGACTGACTTTGCCTGACTCCGCCATTTCTTGGAGTAGTGCCAACCAAACTGATTCAATTTCTTCAATGGAAGCCAACTTAGAGCTGCTACCCATTTTTTGAGCGAGGTCACTGAGCTGTTCGCTGCGGCCAGGAAACTCAACCGAAACAAACGATGTTTGTAATTTGCTGCTCGTATCGCCAGCAACTTGTTGCAACACGCCAAAGAGTTCACGAAGCGAGCCCATGCGTTGCGTTAATGTATCGGTTAGGCCGGCAAGCTCAATCTCGTTTTTCTCAAAATTCGTTTCGAGCGTTTCGCTGAGTTTTTCTAACCGGTCTCGTTCAGCAATCGCTTCACGAAGAATTCGCGCTTGTTCGTTCGCTTCCGCGCGAAAACGTGCTTCGCGTTGCTTGTTTTCTTCGGTTTGTTCGAATTGACCTTGCTGAAGTTGTTGCAACAACTGGTCGAGATTAATTGGGTCTTGCGGTGCGCTCAGCGCTTGCTGAGAAATCAATAACGCTGTTGCCGCTAAGGTACCTGTCAGAATTTGCTTCAACATGGTTATTCTCCAGCACCGTTAGTTTGAGTAAAAACAGGAAGCATCAATAAATCTGGCGCAAGCTGTTTACGTGCCACGCGAATCGCTTCTTGCACGTTGCTTGCATAGCTTGAATCAAGTGGTTGCCATTCACGCTGCTGTTGATTCCAAACGCCCATGGTTGAACCATCGCGCGTTTTATAAAGCAATACGGTGCGCCCCATACGCAAGAACTCGACGTCTTGGCTTTGCCCATCAACGGTCATTTCGCCGTTATACGCTTCAATATTGCGACCGTAGTCGGCTTCAATTTGGAACGCTTCCATTACGCGACGGAATTTCTCAGAAACATCTACGTCAGCTCGGTCCATCAAATCACGCAAGCTCGCAACGCGTTCTGCGCGCTCTTCAGGTAAAAATGGCACATCTAATTCAACGAATTTGGCAAGGCTGTCAATCATACGCAGCATGAGTGGGGTAATTTGACGCTCTACCACGCTCACTTCATCAATGGAGCTGTTGAGTTCGTCTTTTTCAACCAATTGCGCATCAAGTTGCTTCTGCAGTTGCTGGGTATATACCTCAAGCCCCTGAATTTGGCGGGTGATTTGCTTATATTGCTGAATACGCTCTTGCGTCGAATCCGCAATTTTTTCAACGGTCAGCTGAGATGATTTGGCTGCTGCGTTAATTTTATTCGCAGCATCAACCACCGGCTCTAGTGACTGTTCTTGCGCAAAAACGGGCGCACTGGCAAAAGCCAGGAGAATCACTGAGGAAATTAAGGAATGCTTCATAACAATACCTTGCGCATCTAATGAATGATGCTGGGCAAGATACTGCAGTTATGTGACAGCTTGGTGACTGTATTGTGTCAGTTATGTGTCATTATGACGGTTTTGTTTGATTTCTGTGACCATCTCGCGCATATCAACGCCGCTAGGGTGCTGAAATACGCGTAGCCCAAATTCCGGGAGGATTGATATCAAGTGGTCAAAAATATCCGATTGAATGCCTTCGTAGGCGACCCACTCAGTTGTTGCGGTAAAGCAATATACCTCAAGCGGTAACCCATCGGCCGTCGGATTTAACTGACGCACCATCATCGTCATTTCTTGATGAATGTGCTGGTGGTTTTTCAAGTACTGCAATACATAGGCACGGAAGGTGCCGATATTACTGATTCGACGGGTATTAACTGGCTCCTTGCCTTCTTCTTTTAATTGTTGGTTCCAATCATCAATTTCTTGCTGCTTATTCTTTAAGTAGTCTTTTAATAAACGAAAACGATGGAGCTTTTCTTCTTCGTCTTTTGATAAAAAATGCACACTATTTTGATCAAGCATCAGACTGCGTTTGATTCGCCGCCCACCAGACTCTTGCATGCCCCGCCAGTTTTTAAACGGATCAGAGATAAAGCGCTTGGTCGGAATGGTTGAGATGGTTTTATCCCAGTTCTGCACTTTCACCGTGTGCAAGGCAATATCTTTTACATCGCCGTCAACATTAAGGTTTGGCATTTCGACCCAGTCACCAACTCGAATAATGTCATTGGAAGTAATTTGAACACTGGCGACAAGTGATAAGAGCGTATCTTGAAAAACCAACATCAATACCGCGGCCATCGCACCAAGACCTGACAGCAAGATAACCGGCGAACGGTCAATTAAGGCAGCGACAATAAGAATGGCGGCAACAGCGTAAATCGCAATTTTGACGACCTGTATGTAACCTTTAATTGGTTTCTCATGAGCATCAGGCTGTCGTTCGTAAACAGTGTTGACCACCGTCAATACCCCACTGATTGCTCGTGCAATGGTTAACACCACAAAGGCATTACACACATTGCTGACCACAATCGTGAGTTCTTCTGGCAGGTTAGGAACTGAGCTTATGCCATAGGAGATAACAAGCGCTGGTACTACATTGGCTAAGCGCGCGATGATGTTGCGTTCAAATAACTGACGATCTTTACCTGCAGGCGTGTAGGACAGCGCCGTCATTGCCCCACGCATGAGGATTTTTTTGACGACAAAATTCGCAATCCACGCCGCAACAAGTAATAAGGCTAATTTGACCATGGTGTCGATGTCGGCATGTTGCGACAACCATTCCTGCCAACTTTCGAGTTGCTCTTGCATGCTTGTAATAATGTCCATCGTCGCCCTTACCTTCAGCCTTTGAAGAGCCCCTAACATAGCCCAACAAGCCGCTTTTCTCAATCTTTCTCATATTGCGAACAAAGTTATTTTACAGTACCTTGTGTGAAAGCTTTCAAGGACTTTCAATGGCGACGTCGAGTATTTCAAAATCCCTTCTTACCAACGTACTTTCAGTCTATTTCGTATTGACCCTGATTGTGACGTCGGTACAAGTTGTGGGGGAATATTACGACACCAAGAATATGTTGGTTCAGGAGTTACACAACCAACAAAGCACGTTTAGCCATTCTTTGGCGCGCTCGCTTTGGGAATACAATACGCCACAAATTGAAGCCATTGCAGACGGCCTTATCAATATTCCAGCGATAGCAGGATTGGTGATTCGCGATGATACGGGGCGTATTGTTAGCCAACTGGGGCGCACCCCGCCGCTTCGCGCCTTTCCTACCATATCGGCAGATAGTTACGAACTACCCGAGCGCGATGGTGTATTTGGTTACTACTCCAAATTAGTGTTTGAGTTTTCTGGTGATTCAACCCAGGTTGGCGATGTGACACTGTACACTACCCGAGATATTGCCATTCAGCGCATCAAAGTAAGTCTTTACTTCATTATCGGCTCAGCGATTGTCAAAAGTACCTTTTTAATCATGCTGTTTAGCGTGGCGTTTCATCGCATGTTGAATCGCCCTATGCGTGATTTAATCAGCCAGATTCAAAACTTCAGACTCGACGATCTTGAACATTCAAAACTGCACATTCGTAGCTTACGAAACACGGAGTTTTTGTTGCTTGAGCGTGCTTACAATCAGCTGGTCGAGAATCTCAAAGAATACCAAGAAGATCTTGATAGAGCGCAGAAGCAGCTGTTGCATGTGAATCGAAAGCTGGATGAGCAAAACGGTATTCTCGAGCAAGAAGTCGCGCGTAAAACCAGTAATCTCAGTCGCGTTCTGGTTGACTTGGAACGGCAAAAAAATGACCTCGAGTTACGGCAAGACACACTGGAAAACGAAATTCGCCAACGACGTGTGGTTGAAACCGATTTGCGCGAAATTAATACGCGCCTTCAAGAGTCGCTCAGTGCGCTTGAACGCACCCAAGATCAACTGATTGAATCAGAGAAGATGGCTTCTCTCGGTGGTCTCGTTGCCGGTATCACGCACGACGTCAACACCCCAATTGGCATCTCGGTCACGGCGGCAACATATATTCGTGATCAGTTAACCGAAGCCGAAGAAGCGTTGAATAAAAAGGCACTGACCCAAGCACAGCTTACGAAGGTGTTTAAGCTCAGTAAGGAATCGCTCGATTTACTTGAAAGTAACCTAGCTCGTGCATCGGATTTAATCAGCAGCTTTAAACAAGTTGCCGTAGACCAAACTTCTGAAGTAGTTCGCGAAATTAACATTAAAGACTACTTAAACGGTGTGATTCAAACGCTCAATCCGCGCCTAAAACCATTTAAACCACGCATTCTGATTGAATGCCCTGATGATATTGAAATTCGCTGCCCAGCAGGTGCCTTTGCGCAGATTTTCACAAATTTAATTATCAATTCCTTGATTCACGGCTTTGAAAATAAGCAAGATGGTGAAATTGGCATTACCATTGAGCGCAACGATGACAAACTTGTGATTGTTTATCGCGACAATGGTAAAGGTTTGACGCAACAGCAACTCGATCAGTTATTCGATCCGTTTTTCACCACCAAGGTACAACAAGGTGGTAGTGGTTTAGGAACACATATTATTCGAAATCTCGTGACCCAAACCCTCAACGGTACCGTTGAAGCTGAAAGTGAACCGGGACAAGGCTTAACCTACCGCATGACATTAGCGGTAACATTTATCTAATTCATTTCGATATCTCGAAGTTATTAATCAAGGACATAACATGTGGTTTAAGAACTTGCGAATTTATACGCTCGCAGATGATTTTGTTTTACCTGAAAACCTCGAACAACGCCTAAGTGATCATGCTTTCCGTCCATGTGGCCGTCAAGAATTAGCAAGCTTTGGTTGGAGCTCGCCATTCGGTCAACACAGTGACGTTCTATTTCATCAAATTGGTCACGCGTATTTATTTTGTGCGCGCAAAGAAGAAAAAGTACTGCCTGCCGCAGTAGTGAGCGCTGAAGTTGATGAAGTGGTGAATCAAATTGAGGCTGAACAGGGTCGTAAAGTTGCCGGGAAAGAGAAGCAAAACCTTAAAGAAGACATTATTCACCGATTGTTACCGCAAGCATTTACACGGTTTCGACTAACTTGGGGCTTACTTGATACCGATTTGAATATTGTTGTTGTGGATGCGTCCGCTGCAAATCGCGCTGAAGACTTTCTCGGTATGCTCAGAAGCAGTTTTGGTTCTCTGCCAGTCAAACCATTATTTAGCGAGAACCCAAGCGAGCTTTATTTCACGCAGTGGTTAAAAGACGGCAAAGCACCGGGTAACTTCGATTTTGGTGATGAAGTTGAATTACGAGATAACAGTGATGACGGGGGTATCGTCCGTGTGCGTCAACATGCGTTGACAGGTACGGAAATTGAAACTCATCTTGCCCATGGTAAACAAGCGACAAAAATAGGTTTAGACTGGAACGAACGTCTCACTTTTGTGCTAGAACATGATCTAGCAGTAAAACGTTTCAAGCCAACGGACTTATTAGTTGATGAACAAGATAAGCTTGTTGATGCGACCCCAGAACAAAAAATTGATGCTGATTTTGCTCTCTTGGCTGGAGAGATCCGTGCATTTTATCCAGACCTTGTGAGCTTATTTGCCCAAAGGAACGAACAATGATTAAAACAATCCGTTTTCCACTGACTGCACTGGCAGTCAGCCTAACACTACTCGGATGCAGCCAAGAGCCTGCACCGGTTGAAAAGGCGCAATCCGAAGCTCCGGCTGTTGAATTAGTCGCCGATGCCAAATCACGCCTCGACATCTACTACCCAATGGACTTAACAGCTGATTTAAGCCACCTTTCTGAGCGTCAACGCCATGTGGTTGAACTGTTAATTGAAGCCTCTGAAATCATGGATGACTTATTCTGGCAGCAAGCCTATGGTGCGAGCGCAAGCAGTCTTTTGAATCGCATTAGCGACGAGAACGTGAAGAATTTTGCGGCAATCAATTACGGCCCATGGGATCGTTTAAATAACGACAAACCATTCTTAACTGGATTTGGTGAGAAGCCAGCTGGTGCCAATTTCTATCCGTCTGATATGACCAAAGAAGAGTTCGAACAAGCCGAGTTTGAAGGCAAAATCGACCTTTACACCCTGGTTCGTCGCAACGACCAAGGTGAGCTTTACGCCGTCCCATACAACGAGGCTTACCGTTCACAGTTAGAGAAAGCTGCAGCGTTATTACGCGAGGCCGCTGAGTTTACTGAAGACGAAGGCTTCAAAAACTATCTCACCATGCGGGCTGATGCATTTTTGAGCAATGACTATCAGCCTTCTGATTTTGCTTGGATGGATATGACCAATAACGCGATTGACGTGGTGATTGGCCCTATTGAAAGCTATGAAGATCAGCTTTACGGCTATCGTGCCGCGTTCGAGTCTTATGTGCTGATTAAAGATCTCGAATGGAGTGAAAAGTTAGCGGTGTATGCCCAGTACTTACCTGAGCTACAACAGAATCTTCCGGTTCCAGCTGAGTACAAAGCCGAAGTGCCTGGCGCAGGTGCACAGCTCAATGCTTATGATGTGGTTTATTATGCCGGTCACTCGAATGCCGGAAGTAAGACTATCGCCATCAACTTGCCAAATGACGAAGAAGTGCAGTTACAAAAAGGCACGCGTCGATTACAGCTGAAAAACGCCATGCGCGCGAAGTTCGACGCAATCATGTTACCGATTGCCGACGAACTCATTGTGCCTGAGCAACGCCAGCACATTACCTTTGATGCGTTCTTCGCCAATACCATGTTCCATGAAGTTGCACACGGTCTTGGTATCAAAAACTTGGTTGGCCAATCTGGCACAGTGCGTGAAGCGCTTAAAGAACATGCTTCAGCGCTAGAGGAAGGCAAAGCCGACATTCTAGGTTTGTATATGGTCACTCAGTTGTTAGAAGCTGGCGTGATAACTGAAGGCGTTCTAGAGGATTACTACACCACGTTCTTAGCGGGTATCTTTCGCTCGGTTCGTTTTGGTGCCTCAAGTGCACACGGCAAAGCAAACATGATTCGCTTTAATTACTTTGAACAAGCCGGTGCGTTTTCACGCAACGAGCAAGGTCAGTATTCCGTGAATATGGATGCCATGCGCGCCGCCATGAATAGTTTGTCAGAGAAAATTTTAACCCTTCAAGGTGACGGCGATTACCAAGGTGTTGGCGAACTCTTTGATACCATGGGCAACATTAGTCCGCAGTTACAAGCTGATTTAGATCGCTTGTCGGCTGCCGACATTCCTGTGGATATTACTTTCCGCCAAGGTAAGAGTGTTCTAGGTCTTTAATAGATTGAAGGGAGCCAAGATATTTGGCTCCCTTTTCCTGCCGTTTTGTTCATGATTCACGCGCGCTCAAATTTATTCACAAACCAGTAAAGCGCAGCACTCGGTATTCCTGAAACGAGTGTTAAAACGAACCAAAAAAAACCATTCAATAAATAAATATCCTTACCTGCTCTTCGGGTAGCAAGCGCATTTGAATAAACGGCAATGGCTAATACAACATGAACTGTGGCTGTAAGCAGTAGATAAAAAATACCAAGGCCTGAAGTAAAAGAATGTTCTAAAACCATCTACATTTCCTTTTGCGATTAATTACAACTGTATGAACAAAGATATTTTCCATCGCCTGAATATCTACATGATGTGAAAAATGTATTATTCGTACACACTGTACCTGAAAACTCAACGTTAAAATAAGAACCGTAGTTCTGAAATCCATTAAAACTACTGAGACTTCCGAAATTAAAGTTTCCTGAGAACTCGCTCTCTTCCGTCGGTATTTGATTATTTTCGCAATCGAATGCACTACCCTCTACTACCTCAAATGTATTTCCATCTCCCGATATGATTACATCAGCAACCCCCCCATCGGGAAAGTTTATCGTTTGAGGTAACCCAAATAAACTTCCCTCTACAGAGAGAGAAAAGGCACCTGAACCTGTTGTAAATGTAATGTTCGCTTTGCTTAGGAAGTTATTCCAAGTGTTTATGAATGATTGACTCACCGGATACCATTGAAGCATTTTGTCAAATACATTTTTTCTAAATTGGGAGTCTAATATAAATTCGTAAACTCCTTTATCCGAAGCTTTGCATGATTTCCCGTTGTTTCCCGACGTATAATTCGCTATTTCTCGAAAAACTTTAGATTCCTTCGGTGATGACCCTAGCCCTGAGACACTAACTGACGATATGAGATCGCTCAGCATATTAGGTGATGACTCAAACTCAGCAATTAAATTTCTTCTTGATTCAAAAAACTCCTGAACAGCTAACTTCACATCTTCTCCCGTTTCGAGCCCACTTACGCGCTGCCAACCAAGCTCCATGTCAATGTGGACTCGATACAAAAATAGTTTCTCAGTCTTTAAGTCTATTACATAATGCGAAGATAATTCTCTAAAGGGGTTAATCTTATATGCATTTTCAAGAACTCTAGATTTATGCTCTTCAACTGAACAAGCGTTACACTCTAGTAAATAAGGTGATGCGAGAGCCTCATTTAGTAAAGTCACTGTAAAGGCAATTAGAATAAATAACTTTCTCATTGTTCATTCCTTTTCTTATAATATTGAAAGATCAGACTAAATACTCGTGATGGACATTTCAAATAAATTCACATACCTCATAAATACCTACAATGATCCTTTTAAAACTATAAATTTTCTAACATCACATATTAGCCATCTTTCATGTGAAATTAGCGACATTCCTGTAGATACTACTTTTCGCCAAGTTAATTGCGTACTTGGAGCGTAACCACCAGTCTTAGCTAATGGTCTTGAGTAAAGCACTGCGCACTGGTTCCATTAATATGCTAAATAAGTGAGAGATTTTTATTCAAAGTTTAAATAAAAGTCTCTCGTTATTTGTTTAAAGCCCGCCGTGTATTGCCCTGCTTCGTCGCGAATTACTAGTTTTTCGAACTTCGTAGATTCCGCTTTTGAAGCGCTAATAAACTCCAATAAGATTAAATAAGGTGCTTTTTTCGGGGTGCTCTGAACCTTGTATTGGCGCGCCAATTGCAAGTTCATGGCCGCTAATTCAGAAACAATTGTATCCTGTGCTTGTATTGGTGCAACCACCGCAATTCGACCATTTGGCGCAAGTAACTGAGCGGCCCGTTGTAACCACACTCGCCAAACATCGCCTGTGCCCTGACGTGCCAATTCACGCTCTTTGCTGGCGCTCGCCAGATGGTTGGCGAAGTACGGTGGATTCATGACGATGAGGTCGTACTGATTCTCACGATAAGCCGCGGTTGTGACATCACCTTGTGTGATCATGATTTTGTCGGGCCACGGCGATGCCAACGCATTCTGTTGTGCTTGAATGGCAGCGCGTGCATCGAGTTCAATCGCCTCAATTTTTGCTGATGCCGTGCTTCGTTGCGCCAACATTAATGCAAGAATGCCACAGCCGGTGCCCATATCGAGTATGCGTTGCGCCATATCGACCTCAACCCAAGCTCCGAACAGCAGGCTATCGGTGCTAACTTTCATCGCACATTGGTCATCTTTCAGGTAAAATTGCCGGCATTGAAAGCCCATAGGCTTCTCCGTAAGAAATTTGCGTACTACTTATCCGTAACGACAGGAACTAAGCATGACACCCGATTGGGAACAATTAGAACTGGATGACGAGCTCATCGATGTTCTCAAGGCTGCTGACATTAACAAGCCAGCGAAAGTACAGCAAGCAGTTATTCCGGCAGCTCTGGATGGTCAAGACTTATTAGTCAATTCACCAACAGGTACTGGTAAAACGCTCGCATTTTTATTGCCGGCTATCCAACACCTCTTGGATTTCCCTCGTCGCCAACCTGGTTCAGCACGCATTCTTATTTTGGCACCAACACGCGAACTGGCACAGCAAATTGCTGAACAGGCCGACGCTTTTGGTGAAACAACAGAACTCAAAACGGTACTCATTACCGGCGGCGTAAATTACGGTTCGCAGCATCAGCAACTCCAAGCGAGTCACGATATCTTAGTCGCAACGCCAGGACGTTTGCTTGATTTGATTGGCGCTGACCAATACGAGCTTGAAAACGTTGAATGGCTGGTTATTGATGAAGCTGATCGTATGCTCGACATGGGCTTTAGTAGTGCCGTGAAACAGCTGGTTAATGAAGCGCGTCACCTGAAGCAAACATTACTGTTTTCCGCCACACTTGAGAGTGCTGGGGTGAAGCGGTTCTCTGCCGAAATTCAAAAAGAACCACAGCACATTACTGTGGAGCCGCCGAAGCGCGAGCGCGGTAAAATCTTACAGCGTTGGTATCAAGCCGATACTGCTGAGCACAAGTTGAAGCTGCTTGAGCGTGTGTTAGCCGAAAATACCGGGCGCCGAATTGTCTTCGTTCGTACCCGTGAGCGGGTTGAAGAGTTAGCGGGCAAATTACAGTCAGCAGGTATCAAAACCTTAACGCTGCGCGGCGACATGCCACAATCCGATCGCCAGCGTATTATTGCGCGCATGGAAAAGTTTGAAGACAGCACCCTAATCGCAACGGATGTGGCTGCTCGGGGTATTGATGTTGAAGATGTTGAGTTAGTGGTGAACTTCGATTTGCCGAAGACAGCCGACGTTTATTTGCACCGAATTGGTCGTACTGGTCGCGCTGGCAAATCTGGTTTAGCTATTGCTTTGGTTGAAGCGCACGACGCTGAATTACTTGGTCGTATTGAACGCTATCAGAAAGTCAAACTTGAACGTCGCGTATTCGACGATTTAAGACCGCAATATAAATTCCCAACGCCGGGAAAAGCCAAGAAGAAAAAGGCCAAGAAAAAAGAAGCGAATAAAAAGAAAGCGAAGTAATTTACTTCGCTTTTTTCTTTTGACGAGATTGGTTGCGGCGAAACCCCCAGTAAGCCCATGCATAATACGTTGAAGCACCTGCAGCATCAGCTACGAGATCGCCAACGCTCGCGCTTCGATACGGTAACATTCCTTGAACCCACTCAATGGCGACACCGTATAAGGTAAGGACAATCAACGCCGCCCAAATTGGTATCGGGAAAGCACGATGAAACGTCAACGCCAACACAAAAAACGCCACAAAATGTACCACCTTGTCAGCATTCTCAAAGCGCGGTACTTGGTTGCTTGATACTTGCATTAAAAATGCTGCAGACAACCCAATCAGTACGATTAAAAATATAAGCCGCGCGATGTTTCTTGACGTCATTTACTATCCTTACTGCTATCGTCTAAATGATTTGGTTTACGTTTTACTTACTTCTTCACCGGCGGCTGATAAACCGCCACGTTCTGATATCCTTGCTCTTGTAGATAAAGCGCCTGCAATTTACTCATAACGCCTTTCTCGCAATACAGTAAATAGGTTTTACTATGATCCAAGTCGGCAAAGGCCGTTGCCAGTTTAAAAAACGGAATATGCCGCACCACAATATCGTCTTTCGGTGCCACAAAAGGCTTATTATCCACTTCGTCCTGGCTGCGAATATCGATGATTTCATGAGTCTCGCTTGTGACGCTCTGCACCGCGTCCACTTTTTGCACGCGCTGCTCAGTGGTCTCGCCAATTTGGCTCACATCTTCAACCCGCGATTGACGCACCACCTGCTTAATTAACTCGATATCGAGTTGGCTCTCCGCTTCAGCTAAGGCATCACGTTGCGCTTTCACGGTCGGCTTATTCGAAATGACACCACAGTATTCTGGCATACTTCGCGCAAAGTCGGCGGTGCCAATTTGTTGCGCAATGTTAATGATCTCTTGCTTATCCATGGTGATTAATGGGCGCAGTACCAGTTTGTCAGTGGCCTCATCAATCACACTTAAGTTGCTTAAGGTTTGGCTCGAAACCTGACCTAACGCCTCGCCCGTCACAATGGCTGCCGTGTGTAAATTATTAGCGACAATCTCTGCTGCTCGCAGCATTTGACGCTTCAACACCACGCCCATTAAGCCGTTATCAACTTTGGTCAGTATTTCTTCAACCACCGGCGCAAAATCAATGCTAATAAACTTCAACGGATGTGAACTGGCGTACTGTTGCCATAAATAATAGGCCGTTTGCCGAACACCCGTTTCGTGTTGCGCACCACCTAAGTTAAAGAAGCAAAAGTGTACGCGGGCGCCACGGCGAATTAATTGAAAACTGGCCACACTTGAGTCAAAACCGCCAGAGAGTAAGCTCAGCACAGTTTCTTGTGTTGGCAACGGGAAGCCGCCTAAACCTTGCTCTTTGTGACCAAATACTCGAACCACATCATGGTCAATTTCAACGCGAACTTCCACGTCGGGCTTCTTCAAGCTCACCTTACTGCCAGCGCAGTGTTTCAATATGGCGCCACCTAAATAACGCTCTAAATCGAGTGAGCGAAACGGGTGCTCGCCTTTGCGTTTCACCCGAACCGCAAAGCTCTTGCCTGGAATAATATCCTGCCAACACGCCAACACTTCATCCATGATTGGGGTGAAGTCGGTCGGATCGCCTTCCGGCAGCGGTAACTCGTGCGAACGGCTGAACCAAGAAATACCGGGTATTTTTTGTAAAATCTCACTGACCTGATTCGCATCTTGATGTGCGTCATCGGCCACAACGACTTCAATTCGATCCCAACACCAGATCACCTTGGCGTTTACATCGTTACGTCGCAAGATACTTTTCAGATTATTTACCAGTACCTTGCCATAGCGCTTCCGAACGCCTTTACTTTTAATGGTGATTTCTGCGTGCAATCGAACTATAAATTTCATGAGATTATTTGATGCCGTTACTGTTACTGAGTGTAAAAAGGCGGCATTATACCTGATTTGACCACACTGCGGAATCAAGGTAACTTGTGCGCCATTATTCCACGTAGCTACTGGATACCAAGCCTTATGAGTGATTTGTCATTTGAACAAGCCATGCAACAACTTGAAAAAATTGTTGTGCAGTTAGAACAGGGTGAGTTGCCACTTGAACAAGCGCTTGAGCAATTCGAACAAGCGGTGAAGCTATCTCGTCTTAGCCAACAAAAATTGCAGCAAGCCGAACAAAAAGTCAGTCAACTGCTGCAACAGCAAGGGCAAGAAACACTCGCGCCATTTCAATCGAACGCTGAGGATGAAGCGTGAACCTAGCGCAACAGCTCAACGATACGAAAGAACATATTAATCAGTACCTATCACGCCTGCTGCAAGAACGCGTTGCGATAGCCCCACGCTTGAACGAAGCGATGCACTACGCACTGGTGTTAGGTGGCAAACGTGTGCGACCGTTTCTAACCTTGCATGTTGGTGCGTTATGCGGCGCGGATCAGCATAGCTTAGAGCGCGCAGCTGCAGCGGTAGAATGTATTCATGCTTATTCGTTGGTTCATGACGATTTACCAGCCATGGATAATGATAGCCTGCGACGCGGGCATCCAACCTGTCATATTGCGTTTGACGACGCCACCGCGATTTTAGCCGGTGATGCGCTGCAAACGTTAGCTTTCGAACTATTGAGCAGTCCGGATAAGAAGCTCAACCCAAATCGCCAACTGGAAATGATTCATGTATTGGCCGACGGCAGCGGTGATCGCGGTATGTGCGGCGGTCAGGCGCTTGATTTAGCTGCAACCGGTAACGCCGTGCCAGAATCTGAGCTGGCTCAAGTACATATACATAAAACCGGTGCACTTATTCGTGCCGCGGTACAATTGGGCGTTTTAGCAGGGCATGATGACGCCCAGTCTTATCGCGCGCATTTTGACGCCTTTGCACATTATTTAGGGCTTGCTTTTCAAGTACGCGATGACATTCTGGACGTCATCGGTAATACTGAATCTCTCGGCAAAACCCAAGGCAGCGATATCCAAGCCAACAAAACAACCTATGTTAGTATACTGGGCTTAGAAGGCGCGCAGCAGCGCTTGCACGATTTACACCACAAAGCGCTTCATGCGCTGGGCAAAATTCCTTACAATACCCAATTATTGGAAGCATTCGCAGATCATCTGCTGAACCGGGATCATTAATACATGTCGTTATCTAGTAGTCACTCAGCCGCTTCAACACCGTTGTTGGACAGCATCAATACACCTGCAGACTTACGTTTATTGAACGAACGTCAGTTACCGCAGTTATGTGCAGAAGTGCGCGAGTTTCTATTAAACTCGGTGAGCCAAAGTAGTGGTCACCTTGCTTCAGGCCTAGGCACCGTCGAACTGACCGTTGCGCTTCACTATGTGTATTCGACACCACATGATCAGATAGTTTGGGACGTTGGTCACCAAGCCTATCCTCATAAAATATTAACCGGCCGCAAAGATCGTTTGCATACCATTCGACAAAAAGACGGGTTACACCCATTCCCTTGGCGTCCTGAAAGTGAATACGATACGTTGAGCGTTGGTCACTCGAGCACATCTATCAGCGCGGCTTTGGGCATGGCTATTGCTGCGCAGCGCAATAACACCCAGCAAAAAGTGGTCTCGATTATTGGCGATGGCGCGATAACCGCAGGTATGGCGTTTGAAGCGCTGAACCACGCCGGTGATATCAAACCCGATATGTTGGTGATTCTGAACGACAACGACATGTCCATTTCTGAGAACGTTGGCGCCCTGAATAACCACTTAGCACGGGTACTTTCCGGTAAGGTGTACACCTCGATTCGTGAAGGTGGCAAGAAACTACTGCAAGGCATGCCGGGCATTTCACATCTAGCCAGCCGTGCTGAAGAACACATGAAAGGCATGGTGGCACCAGGAACTATCTTTGAAGAGCTTGGTTTTAATTATATTGGCCCAATTGATGGCCATGACGTGAATTTGCTGGTTGATACGCTGCGTAACATGCGTAGTTTGAAAGGCCCACAATTTTTGCATATCGTCACGCGCAAGGGTAAAGGCTACGCGCCCGCTGAAAAAGATCCAATCGGTTACCACGGGGTACCGAAATTTGACCCGTCGCAAACTTCATTACCAAGCAAAAAAGCGTCAACACCGTCGTATTCAAAAGTATTTGGCGATTGGCTCTGCGACATGGCCAATGTTGATGAGAAGCTCATGGCGGTTACCCCTGCCATGCGTGAAGGCTCAGGCATGGTTGAGTTTTCACAGAAGTATCCGCAGCAGTATTTTGACGTAGCCATTGCTGAGCAACATGCAGTGACCTTCGGTGCCGGTCTCGCCATAGGCGGCTACCATCCGGTTGTTGCTATCTATTCAACGTTCTTGCAGCGCGGCTATGATCAATTGATTCACGATGTGGCGTTGCAGAATTTACCTGTATTGTTCGCCATTGATCGTGCCGGAATTGTTGGCGCGGATGGCCCAACCCATCAAGGCGCTTTCGATATCAGTTATATGCGTTGTGTGCCGAACCTCGTCATTATGACGCCAAGCGACGAGAATGAATGTCGCAATATGTTGTTTACTGGGCATATGTATCAAGAAGGTCCAGCAGCGGTTCGTTACCCGCGAGGTAACGGCACCGGCATTGCCATGGATGAGCAAATGCAGAAGCTTGAAATTGGTAAAGGACGCATGGTTCGCCAAGGCAAAAAAGTCGCGATTTTAAACTTCGGAACGCTTTTAACTGACGTGATGAGCTGTGCTGAAGCTATTGACGCGAGCGTTGCTGATATGCGTTTCGTCAAACCTTTGGATACTGCGTTAATCGATGCGTTAGTCGCCGATCACGATTTGCTAGTGAGTGTTGAAGAGAATGTCATTGCTGGTGGTGCTGGTAGTGCCGTTAGCGAATACTTAGCGCAACAAGGTAAAATTGCACAGATGCTGCACTTAGGGTTACCTGATGAGTTTATTAAGCACGGTAGCCAAGAAGAGATTCGTGCTGAATTGATGCTTGATGCTGCAGGCTTAGAGGCTCAAATCAAGCAGCGCATGGACACCATGTAAGACAATGGCGCTGGCCGCACCGGCCAGCAAGTCATCCACCATAATGCCCGCCCCGCCTTTTAAGTGACGATCACACCAGCCAATTGGGCCTGGCTTCACGATGTCGAGAAAGCGAAAGAGAATAAACGCGCCAAGTACGTTATACCAAGTAAATGGTAAGGCGATCATAGCGATCATATAGCCGGCTATTTCGTCCCAAACAATGGCAGGGTGATCATGCACACCCAGCGTTCTTGCGGTATAACCACATATCCACAGACCGCCGATACTGGCAATCAGCGTGATGATGGTATAAGTCAGTAGGCCGGTAAATTGCATTGCGTATACCAACGGTATCGCGGCAAGGGTACCAAATGTTCCGGGTGCTTTTGCTGCAAGTCCACTGCCAAAACCAAAGGCTAAGCAATGAATGGGATGCAGCAATAAACGTTTCATAAATTACTCAGCAGACGTATCGGCTAGGGGTCGGAAGTGTTCAAATCCGTGGGTGATATTGGGTAATTGCCACGGTTCATCATCATGCAGTAATTGAATTACTTCAGCTTCACTGGTAATACGTCCAATGCATACAGGTTTACTTGGGCTATGCGCTGTGACTGTATCAAACAAACCACGTTGCGTTTCCGGAACGGTGAAAAGTAACTCATAGTCATCGCCGCTCGTTAATGCATAGGCGAGCGCTTGTTCTTCGGAGAGGCTTTCAGTTAATGCCAGCGAAAGTGGCACTTCATCAACACTGACGCGTGCGCCAACGTGCGATGACTTTAGAATATGCCGTAAATCGGCAAGTAAGCCGTCAGAAACGTCGATAGCGCTGCTGGCAATGCCTCGAAGCGATTGCCCTAAGGCAACACGAGGGGATGGAAAATAAAGACGCTCTGTGAGCTTACGTTGGTAATCTGGGTTCAGTTGTTGGCGATGCTGACGCGCTGCTAGCGCCAGTCCTGCGTCGCCGAATGTACCACTCACATAAATCCAGTCGCCTGGCTTCGCACCGCTACGTCGTAGCGCTTTACCGGTTGGCACAAACCCATGCGCAGTCACTGTTACCGAAAGAGGCCCTTGCGTGGTGTCGCCACCAATTAATTGACAGTTGTAGTAGTCGCAAATTTCACGCAAGCCATGGGTAAAACCGGTTAACCAATCTTCGTTAATTTCCGGCAAGGTTAAAGCTAAACTAATCCACGCAGGTTCAGCCCCCATTGCAGCCAAATCACTCAGATTAACCGCTACAACTTTATGACCTAACGCGCGAGCTGGCGTTTCACTATCGAAATGAACACCCTCAACCATGGTGTCGGTAACAATCACTAATTCACTGTTTTCAGGAACACGTGCAATTGCACCATCGTCACCGATACCTAAATCAACGTCATCGCGCTGCGGCAGGCGATGCGTGAAATAGGTTTCGATGAGATCAAATTCGCCAAAGGCCATATAAATAATGCTTACTGTCGTGCAGCACGGAGTGAATCGATTGCTTTATCAAGCACACCGTTTACGAAACGATGGCTATCATCAGCACCAAATGCTTTCGCTAATTCAATGGCTTCATTAATGGCGACTTTGTACGGAACGTCTAAACGCTCACGAAGCTCATAAGCTGCCAAGCGCAATACGGCACGCTCAACTTGGTCAAGATCTTTAAACGGACGGTCTAGGAATGGCTCGAGTGCTTCATCTAACGTCGATGATTGCCCAGCAACACCACGAACTAACGCCAGAAAGTAATCAACGTCTACTTTACTGGTGTCGTTATCAGTTAAAAACTGGGCTTCGATATCGCTCATGCTGTTTTGCGACAATTGCCATGAGTAAATAGCCTGAACGGCAAGCTTTCTTGCCTTACGGCGTGCAGCTGGTTTCATGAAAAACTCTCTTAAATTTGACTCAGAACGTTAACCATTTCGAGTGCGCTTAATGCTGCTTCAGAGCCTTTATTTCCGGCCTTGGTACCGCTGCGCTCAATGGCTTGTTCAATGCTGTCGGTAGTAATGATGCCAAAAGCCACCGGAATTTCATGCTCTAGTGCAACACGACCTAATCCGCTATTACTTTCACCTGCAACGAAATCGAAGTGTGGCGTACCACCGCGAATCACTGCGCCAACAGCGATAATTGCGTCATAACGACCTGATTTCGCCAACTTCTTCGCAGTTAACGGAATTTCGTAAGCGCCAGGAACCCGCACCACTGTAATATCGTCGGCGTTGACTTGACCGTAGTGCTTAAGCGTTGTTAATGCACCTTCAAGCAGGCTATCAACCACAAAATGATTAAACCGAGAAACAACAATCGCAAATTTTTTACCTGGGGCGGCAATTCCGCCTTCAATTACGTTCATGGTTGGATCCTTTTCTAAAAATCGGCGGGATAATAGCACAAATTTGCCAATCAGGCATGTTCTGGATATTTTCCTACTGCGTGAGAGAGTGCTGCTTTGACACGCTGCAGTTCTTCGTCAATGGTACCGGTGATCATAAACGCCGGTGTTATTTCGACAACTTTTCGGGAGAAATCAAGTGCAATCGGTACAACGGGTACCTGTGCAGCTTGGGCTATGTGAAGGAAGCCTTTCTTCCACTCTTGTACTTTCTTACGCGTCCCCTCTGGCGACAATGCCAGAATGAGTTCATCGCGCTGTTGAAATTGGGCGGTCATTTGCTCGACCACACCACTTGCTGCGCGTCTATCGACGGGAATACCGCCTAACCAACGCAGCAAACCATTCACAGGAAAACGAAAGATAGTGTGCTTACCGAGATAACTCAAATTAAGGCCTAAAGCTAACATCGCAAACACCCCAATAAAGAAATCCCAGTTGGAAGTATGCGGAGCTACGGGAATGATGGCTTTTTTAACGTGTGGCAAATCACCGACGACACGCCAGCCACCTAGCAAACGTAAGCCAACTCGCCCTACCCAACGACTAAAGGCATTTCCGCGTAACGGAAATGCCCCTTTAATGTGTTCAGGAATCGACTCTGAATGAGCTGTTGTCATTATTTGTTACTGAGTTAACGCTTCTTGAATTGCTTCAAGTTTTAATTTAATTCGACGAATATTGTCAGGCCCCGTGCGTAACATTTGTTTTTGCGCTGCAGGCAGTGCTTCAAGCGTTGGGTCAGCATAACGATACATTACGCTATCGTCATTTAACTCGATGACAGTTCCTACCGATGGCGTTTCAAGCAGCACATTAATCGCTTCTAACAGCATCTCGTTCGGGTTTTGATCTGGATAGCCAATTTCGCCAAGCGCTTGCTTCACCAGTGGCTTATAACGTTCAAACATCGATACAAGAACGTCGGTATCTAAACTAACAAACCAATCAACCATCGGGTTATATCGATCATAGCTACGAGGGTCGATATAAATTTTGCCATTTTGCTCAAGCACGCGGAACGGTGCGGTTGGGCCAGCAATTGTCGCTTTTTCTCGAATCACTAAACCTTGGCGCAAGTTATCGACAAACACCACGGTGTCACGAATGAGTTGTTGCCCAGAAATCGGCTCAACGTTTTGCTCAGCAGCCTTTAACTCGTCGAGAACGGCACTGGTGCTATTCGCCATGTCTGGCAATGGCACCTCAGGCTCAGGTTCTGGCTCTAACTCAACGGTTTCACTAATTTCAGGGATGGGTTCTGCTGGTGTCGATGGTTCATCTGACTCAACTGCAGGTGTTGTTTCTTCGTTTTGAGTGACCGGTGTGGGCTGTTTTATTTCAGGCTTCTTCGCACTATTTTGCTGTTTCGCAAGATAAAACACCACCACAATTGCTATCGCAAGTAATACGATAACACTAATGATCAACTTACCTTTATGCGTTGACGGTGTTGGTGCTGGTTCTTGCCCGAAATCTCTCATTGCTTGCCCCTTGAACTATTATTTCTGATCGCGCTCAGCACGATAAAAAACCAATTCACTCTCAGTCGACTCATCGGCATTAAAGCGATAGCCGGCTGTATTAAATTGGCGCAGTTCAGCCACTGACTTTGGTTGTTCAGTCATTATAAAACGCGCCATCATGCCACGCGCCTTTTTAGCCCAAAAACTGATGACCTTAAATTCACCATTTTTTTCATCCTTGAATACCGGTGTCACCACTTGCGCATTTAAACGCTTCGGCTGCACACTCGAAAAGTACTCTTGCGAAGCCAAATTGATGACGATCTCCGAATCAATGGCTTCCAAATCTTCATTGAGCATGTCGGTAATTTCGTCGCCCCAAAACTCATATAAAGTACGGCCACGAGCAGTATCTAGCTTCGTTCCCATCTCTAAACGGTAGGGCTGCATTAAATCCAGTGGTCTCAATACACCATATAGACCAGACAAAATGCGTAAATGTTCCTGAGCATACGCAATTGCATCGGCAGATAATTTTTCAGCTGCCAAACCGCTATACACATCACCATCAAATGCGTAAATGGCTGGACGTGCATTATTTTTGGTGAATGGGGTGTGCCACTCGGCAAACCGAGCGGCATTTAAACCCGCCAACTTGTCACTAATTTTCATCAGTTGACTGAGTTGCTGTGGAGACAACGCTTGGCAACGGTCGACTAACTCCTGCGCTCGCTCGAGCATACGCGGTTGCGTGTGTTCTTCCGTCGGCAATGGGCTGTCATAATCCAAGTTCTTTGCTGGTGAAATAACTACAAGCATCGTTCTCTCCACGTTTGAAATGATTTATCCCTATGGTAATGGGTCTAAATCTTCGCCTTCTTTTTCAACTTCTGGTGGCATTAAGTCTTCGCGACTTACACCTAAAGCTAATGCCAGTGAACTAGCGATATAAATTGATGAATAGGTACCAATGACCACACCAAATAATAGCGCGGTTGCGAAACCATGAATCAATTGTCCGCCTAAGAAGAACAATGCAACCAATACCAAGATTGTTGTTAATGAGGTAATCACGGTTCGACTCATCGTATCCGTTAACGCGCCATCAATTGTTTCTTCTGATGTGCCTTTATGGTACTTACGAAAGTTTTCGCGAACTCGGTCACAAACAACAACGGTATCGTTAATGGAATAACCAATCACCGCCAACAATGCTGCTAATACAGTTAGGTCAAACTCTAGACCAAGAACTGAAAATAGCCCAAGCGTAATAATCACATCGTGCGCAAGAGCACCAACCGCACCCAAGGCCAAGCGCCACTCAAAGCGCAGAGCAATGTAGATCAGGATACAAATTAAGGCTGTTAACATCGCTAACCCGCCTTGTTCAGTCAGTTCATCACCTACTTGCGGACCAACGAATTCGATACGGCGCATCTCAACCTGACCGTTCGATTCAGATTGCAACAGGCTAAGAATTTCGTTGCCTAGCTCCTGTGCTTTAACCCCTTCACGCGGTTCAATACGAATCAATACGTCTTGCTGCGTACCGAAGTTTTGCACCACAGCGCCACCAAAGCCATTTGCGTCTAGGGTTTTACGAACCGCCGGCAAATCAGCGGCTGTTTCATAACCAACTTCAATAACCGTACCGCCCGTAAAATCGAGGCCCCAGTTCAGCTGGTTGACACTCAGGCTGACAATTGACGCAACAATTAGTAAGCCGCTCATAAACCAAGCCGCCATGCGATAGCGCATGAATGAAATGGTTTTATTTGTCTTGATAATCTCGTGCATAACTGTCCCCTTCTATACCGACAATTTATCGATGCGTTTGCCACCCCACACAGCATTAATAACTGCACGGGTACCGACAATTGCGGTAAACATCGAGGTGATGATGCCAATTGCTAAGGTGACTGCGAAACCTTTGACCGGTCCGGTACCTACAGCAAACAAAATAATAGCGACAATTAACGTGGTGATATTCGCATCCATAATGGTTGAGAATGCACTGTCGTAACCATGGTGAATGGCTTGCTGCGGGCTACGCTTCGCTTTAATTTCTTCGCGTATTCGCTCAAATATCAGCACGTTCGCATCAACCGCCATACCAACGGTTAAAACAATACCGGCCATACCCGGCAATGTTAACGTTGCGCCTGGAATCATCGACATGACGCCAATGATCAACACTAAGTTCGCGGTAAGCGCAAGGTTGGCAACTAAGCCAAACTTTCTGTAATACAACACCATGAAGAAAACGACGAGAACAAAGCCCCAAACAATGGCTTGTGTACCAAGTGCAATGTTTTCTTTACCTAGGCTCGGGCCTAAAGTACGTTCTTCAACAATTTGAATTGGTGCGATTAGCGCACCAGCGCGAAGCAGCAATGCTAAATTCTGAGCTTCTTGTTGCGAACTAATACCCGTGATACGGAAGTTACTACCCAAGCGTGATTGGATTGTTGCCACGTTGATCACTTCAGCATGACGTTCAAACACAATGCGGTCATTTTCGTCACGTTCGCCGGTGGCCTTAAACTCGATAAACAAGGTCGCCATTGGTTTACCGACGTTATCACGAGTGGCTAATGACATTTTGTCACCACCAGCACCATCTAACGAAATACTCACTTGCGGACGTTGGTTTTCATCAAAGCCCGAAGTCGCGTTGACAATATGGTCACCGGTAAGTATCACATCTTCGCGTAGTAGTGTGTTACCGCCGTTACGGTTAGGAAATAATTCAGAGCCAAATGGCACACGGCCCATTTCAGCATCACGAAGACTATTTTCGTCATCAACTAAACGGAATTCTAAGGTTGCGGTTGCGCCTAAAATTTCTTTCGCACGCGCCGTGTCTTGAACACCCGGCAGTTGCACGACAATACGATCAGCACCTTGACGCTGAACCACTGGCTCGGCGACGCCTAGCTCGTTCACACGATTACGCAAAATGGTGACGTTTTGCGAAATGGCATAATCTTGCGTTTCTTTCAGCTTCGCTTCTGTCATACGCAAGCGCAGTGTTTGTGTCGCTTCTTCTTCAATTAGCGTATAGCCAGGATAACGGTTATCTAAGTACTGCTCTGCCGCTGTGTAATCTTCTGTAGTACGAAGCTCGACCACCACATCAGAATCTTGACGGCGAATGCTCGTTGAGCGAATCCGCTCTTCACGCAGTTCCGCACGTACCGTGTCACGCATTTGATCTTGAATCTTACGCACCGCTTCTTGCATATCCACTTCCATTAAGAAGTGAACACCACCACGCAAATCGAGACCAAGCTTCATTGGTGTCGCACCAATACTGGCGAGCCAATCTGGTGTCGCCGGTGCTAAATTCAACGCCACAATGTAGTCAGTACCGAGCTCACGCAGCAACGCATCGCGAGCTTGTAATTGTTCAACATCGGAATTGACTCGTACCAATATCTGGTCGTTTTCGAGGGTGACACCTTTAGGAGTAATACTTATCTCTTCAAGTGTTTGTTCGACGCGACCTAATGTATCGGTGGTGACTGATGCGTTGCGGCTAGCAGAGATCTGCACAGCATAATCTTCGCCATAAATGTTTGGCAGCGCATACAAGGCAGCTATCGCCAAAATGGCGATAACCATCAAGTTCTTCCAGAGCGGAAACTTATTTAACACGTTAAATCCTTATCTCTTCTTACAGAGACTTCATCGTACCTTTTGGCAGTACTGCAGTAACCGCTGATTTTTGAACAGTCACTTCCATACCTTCAGCAACGGTAATCACCATAAAGTCTTTATCTTCTGAAATTTTGCTGATGCGACCAACAAAACCGCCGTTCATTAATACTTCGTCACCTTTGGTGATGCTTGATACAAGCTCTTTGTGCGCTTTCACACGTTTTGCTTGTGGACGGTAAATCATGAAATAAAAGATTAAGCCGAACATAACCAGCATGAAAACAAGTTCCATACCGCCACCTTGTGGTGCTCCAGCTTCTTGTGCGTACGCTGTTGGAATTAAGAAATCCATGAAATATCCCCTTACTGTATTTTTATGTTATTGAGGTTAGAGATGGGGCTGAATATATTGCAAACAAGCCCTATTTTCTAATTTTTAGTGAATGGCGGGCATTCTAACGAATTTCTGCTTAAATAGGGAGTAAATTGACGTAAACTGCTGTTTCAGTCGGTGCAAACAACAGGATAAATAAAAACAACATGGATCTTGCCACTCTATTTTATTGGATTGACCACCTTGGTGTCGCCGTTTTTGCGGTTTCGGGCACATTATTAGCATTTCGTAAAAACATGGATGGCTTTGGTGTTATTGTCCTCGCAACAGTCACGGCCATTGGCGGCGGTACAACGCGCGATCTTATTCTCGATATGCCGGTATTTTGGGTATACGACCCACAATACCTATACACGGTTGCACTCGCGGCACTGAGCACAATCTTGTGGTTACGGTATAAAGATTACATTCACCAGAAAACCTTGTTACTTGCGGATGCCGTGGGAGTTGGATTTTTTACCGTGATGGGCGCTCTTAAAGCCTCAGAAGCAGGCTTCTCGCCACTCATTTGTATCATCATGGGGACAATGACGGCTTGTTTTGGCGGTATGCTGCGTGATGTTCTTGCCCGAGATGTCCCCATGGTTCTAAAAGGTGAACTCTACGCCACCACCTGTTTAATTGGCGCGACTGTATTTGTCTTAATAGAGCCTTACTCACAACTGGTGGCGATTCTGGTTGGCGGCGCAACCACCTTGCTGATTCGCCTTGGTGCCATACGCTGGCAGTGGTCGTTGATTGTGTTTCATGAACACCACGACGGGCACCGTTAACGATGCTTAGCACCGGATTTGCGATACTCATTGCGATTGTTTATATCGCCATTCTTTATAGCATTGCCTATCGTGGTGAACGCAAACCGCCAAATCAAATAAAGCCTTACCGCTATGCATTGGCGCAAGGCATTCACTGCACCACATGGGCGTTCTACGGCACCATTACACAGTCTGCCTATTATGGTTGGTCGGTGGCGCCAACTTATGTTGGTGCCATGCTAGTGTTTCTATTCGCTCACCGCATCCAAATGCGACTTCTGCATGTTTGTAAGCAGCAAAACCTCACCTCAATCGCCGATGTTATCAGTCACCGTTATGGCAAATCGCCGACGTTGGCTGTCACCGTTGCATTAATTGCGCTCATTGGCATCGTGCCTTACATTGCGCTGCAACTTCGGGCTGTAACCGGAAGTTTTGCCGCCGTAACGGGACTTGCTGATAAGCCTTTGCCGTGGTTTGGAGATGTTGCCGCATTGGTTGCCCTTGCTATGATGATGTTTGCCATTTTATTTGGCACCCGGCGCATGAGCTTAGCCGAACAACATTCAGGCTTGATGGATGCGGTCGCATTTGAATCAGTGGTGAAGCTGCTTGCTTTCATGGGCGTGGGTGCATTTGTAAGCTACGCGATGTTCGATGGCGTCGCTGATGTGTTTATACAAGCTTCTCAATCGACTGAAGTCAGCCCTATTTTATCAGGACGCGACTCAGGCGCATTTGTTTATGTCACGCACATTTTACTCGGTGCTGTTTCCATGTTTTGCCTGCCCCGTCAGTTCCATGTGAGCTACATTGAGAATACTGATCCTGAGGAACTAAGAACCGCACGCTGGGCGTTTCCGCTGTATTTGTTTGCTATCAACTTATTTATTTTGCCAATCGCCTTAGCGGGACTTCTGTTAGTACCTGAAGCAGCACAAACCGATACCTTCATGATTGCCTTACTGCTCGAAGCCGATCAGCCGTTGGTGACCACCGTCGCATTTGTTGGCGGCCTTGCATCGGCCACTAGTATGGTCATCATCGCCACGCTGGCACTGAGTATCATGATGTCGAACGATGTTGTCGTGCCATTTTGGTTAAAAGCAACCAAGCGTCGATTGCGTAACGTCTCGTTCACATCACAACGAATTTTGGCGATACGTCGAACCACCATTGCTATTATTATCATTCTTGCTTTTGGGTTTCATAAACTCACCGAAGCGAATTTGCCTTTAGTCAATGCCGGCCTACTGTCGCTGGCATTGTTAGCTCAGTTAGCGCCCGCGTTGTTAGGCGGAATTGTTTGGCAACGCGGGAATTATGCTGGGGCCAGTATCGGTATTACTGCAGGTACCGCATTATGGTTGTGGCTATTGTTTTTACCTTCAGTACAGTTAAATCGCGGATTGTCTGATACCGAACTTAGTTTTGGCGTTTTAGTGAGTCTTGGCCTCAATCTGCTGATTTATATTGCCGTCTCGTTCAGCTTAAAATCAAACTCGGTGGAGCAACAACAACGACGTTTGTTCACCGACCCGACTGGCGGTCACGCCGAACTGTATCAACACCAACCTATTTCTTGGGGACGCTTACGGCAGTTGTTAGCACGGTTTTTTGATTCGGTGGAACTTGAACGATTAAGCGAACGATTAAATCATGATTTAACCATTGATCACGCTGATGAACTCGTGCCCGGTGTACTTCTCGCTCGCGTCGAGCGCGAACTATCGGCGGTGATTGGGAGTGCCGCGAGCCGAATTTTGTTAGATACCGTAACCCAACAACCGTCAGTGCCTATCGCCCAAGTGGTAACATGGGCCAACGAAGCTTCACAACTGTATAAATTCAACCGTGAACTCTTGCAAGCGTCGGTTGAGAATATTCCGCAGGGTATTAGCGTTATCGATCAAGATTTAAGGTTAGTTGCATGGAACCATCGTTATGTGGAGGTATTCGATTACCCAGCAGGCTTTTTGCAGGCAGGGATGCCGGTTGCTGATCTACTGCGCTACAACGCCAAGCGCGGCTTGATTAATACCGACGCTGATCGTGATCTCGAGGATGAAGTTGAGAAAAGATTAAATTACCTACGCCAAGGCAGTGCCTACCGTTATCAGCGCCAGCAAGGTGAACATGTGATTGAACTGCAAGGTGCACCCATGCCGGGTGGCGGCTTTGTGACCACCTACACAGACATCACCGAATTGGTTGAAGCCCAGCGCGCGCTTGAGAAAGTGAACCTTGAACTGGAGCAACGCGTTGCCGACCGAACCGCTCAGTTACTTGAGGCGAAGCAGGCGGAGGAGCGTGCGCATCAGAGTAAATCTCGATTTTTTGCAGCGGTTAGCCACGATTTGATGCAGCCTTTTAATGCGGCCACACTGTTTTGTGACATGTTAACCCAGCGCTTGGACGGTGACACTGCGAAGTTATCTCGGCAAATTCAGCAATCCCTTCAAAATGCAGAAGAGTTGCTGACGATGTTGCTGGAAATGACACGACTTGAAGCCGGTAACTTACCGGTGACTCAACAACACATTGCGCTTCATGATGTGATTCAACCGTTAGTAGAAAGCCAACGTATCATTGCCGCCGAGAAAAATCTTGAGGTGCATTATGTGGCAACGCATGCGCAACTCTATACCGATCGGAAAATGATCGGTCGAATTATTCAAAACTTGCTTTCGAATGCTGTGCGCTACACGGATAAAGGCAAAATACTGATTGGGGTGAAACGCGATGGTAATGCCGCTCAGTTGAGAATTTACGATACTGGACGCGGCATACCGGCCGATCAGCGTGATAAAATATTCCGTGAGTTTCACCAAGTTAATCACCACGGCGATAACCCCGGGCTCGGACTCGGTTTAGCGATTGTTGAGCGGATGTGCCGTTTACTCGGAATCCCTCTTTCGCTTGAATCAACGGTGGACAAAGGCACATTATTCACTTTGACCCTTAATCAAGTAACCTGGCGCAAATCAGTACCTTCGGCACCTAAACAGCAAGCAACGACTTCGGAGCGATTCTTGGAAAACACGCTCGTTTGGTTACTCGACAACGATGCACAAGTGCTTCAGGCGATGCAGCAATTGTTTACTCATTGGGGGGCTGAGGTCGTTGTTGCAACCAACCGCGAGCAACTGCCATGGCACAGTCGCCAACCCGATTTACTGGTATTTGATTACCACCTAGATAATCAGGATACGGGAATTGCGGTACTGGAGGCGGTTCGCGAGCATTTTAATGACGCTAATATAGCGGCAATTATCAATTCCGCAGATCCTGATGAGACAGTACGTGAACAAGTGATTGCTAAATCCGCATTGTTCACGCCAAAACCGATTAAAACGGCAGCCTTGAAACGCTTAATTAAGCGTCTGTTGCGTCGTTAAATTCACTCGCGTTAAGCATTTGTTTGAAGATAATGCCCGCTTGTGTCCGGTTAATTACGTTGAGTTTTCGCAAAATAGCCGAAACGTGCTGTTTAATCGTGGTTTCTTGAACATTCAATTCAAAAGCGATTTGTTTGTTCAACAGCCCATCGGCAAGGCATTCAAGAACGCGAAATTGCTGCGGCGTCAGTTGTTCTAATCGCTGCGCAAAATCAAGATGTTGCTCTGGTGTTTCGGCTTCAACCGCGTCGCGTAAATGCTCCGCTAGCCACGTATCTCCCGCTAACACCGTATGAACCGCCTGTTGTAGTTCAGCTAATGGCATCGATTTCGGAATATAAGCGCTCGCGCCAAAGGCCATAGCTTGCCGAATGGTTTGCAACTGTTCATTGGCTGAAACTATCACGACAAGAATATCCGGGTAGCGGCTTCGCAGTGAGGTGAGTCCGGTCAAACCGCGATTACCTGGCATGGTTAAATCTAACAACACCAGTTCAACTTGAGGCTGCTTTTCAATGGCTTCTATTAATTGGTCAAACGAGGCAACTTCTAAAATCGGGGCTTCGAGAGTTTCGAGTAATGCTTGTTTCAAGGCTGCTCGAAATAATGGATGATCATCTGCAATAATTGCACGCGCCATGCTTGAACCTATGGAATTTTCTACTGAAGTAACCATGCTAGCGCGTCCGCAAAGAAAAGTCAGTGGTTACCTGCCTTATCCTGCAGGTAACCACCGAGTGGGGTTTAATTAAAATTTATACCCCACAGCCAGGGAAACGGTACGAGGGTCACCGTAATAACCGACAACTGCATCATCGCCGAAGGTTGGTCCGAAGTTATAACCACCCACACGATACTCTTCGTCAGTTAAGTTCTTGCCATGCAGGCCGACTGTCCAGTTACCGCCATTCGAATACCAAACCACACTGGTATTCAATAAGCCGTAGCCTTCTTGATCAAGCGGCGATGGCGCTTCAAACATTTGCACGTCATCACGATACGCATAGTTTGCCGACCAAACAATTTGCCCCATTTCAGTTTCAAACGTTTGGTTAAAGCCAATACTATAAGTTAGTTCAGGCGTATTTTGGAACGACCATGCGTCGGTTACGTCAGTGGTTTCACCGGTCGCTGGCTCTTCATACACCACCGAGTCGAACTCAGCGTCAATATATCCAAGCATTGCCGTGAAGTTTAAGGTATCGGTTGCTGCAAATACTGATTCAACTTCGAAACCTTTTACCGTTGACTCACCCGCGTTTAACACCTGTGAAGAGATGCCTGCAGGCACAACGCGTTGCACGGTAACTTGCATGTCTTGATAGTCAGAATAGAAAATGGCGCTGTTTAAACGCATCCGCCCATCTAACAACTCAGATTTCACACCAAACTCAACAGTATCAACAATTTCCGGATCATACGGTTCGTTGATGGTTGGGTTTAATGATTGGTCGCCGCGCATGTCCACGCCGCCAGACTTAAAGCCGTTACTGTAGCTACCGTACACCATCACATCGTCAGAAACTTTGTAGTTCAATGCAACGTGCGGCGAGAATCGGCTCCAATCTGCTTTGGTGGTGAACTCGGAGTTCACTGCAAATGGGTCACCAAAACTATCAACTGGGGCAGTATTCACATAATGCACACCCAAATAGGTGTAACGGAATACATCCGCTTCTTTTTCATCTTTGGTGTAACGACCGCCGACCGTTAACGTCAAATCATCGGTCATTTGATAGTTACCTTGACCAAACACAGCAAAGCTATCGGTTTGAACACAACCACCGTTATCAACCGTCACACCGCCCAATGCCGCTAGGTACATTGGTAAAACGGTACCGAATACACCACAAGCTTCGCCATCATAGAAATACACCCCACCGACAAAATCAAAGTTGTCGTTGTTGCTGTAATTCACTTGGAATTCTTGGGTAAATTGTTCGTCTTCATAAATAGCCGGAACCATAAAAATTGGTTCGCCGGTAGCGTTAAAGTCGATGTTGGTGTTGGTGTAACCTTCACGACCAGCGGTGACCGACTTGAAGCCCCACTCGGCGTTAATGTCCCAGTTATAAACCAATGACCAACCTTCGGTTTCAACCAAGTTATCAACTGGCATGGCGGTATTCGAGTCGTACACATTATCCAGTGGCTCTTGACCCGTGACGGTGCTGGTTAATAAACGATGCGCACCTTTTGAATTCGATTCATCTTCGGTGTTGTCATAAGAGAATTTCAAATCCATATTCTCGTTGATCAACCACTTCGCCGATAACCGATAAGTGAGTAGGTCTTTGTTATAGTTCTCGTCACCGGTGTTTAAATAGGTACCAAAACCGTCGCGTTGCAATGAGGCAATGGCTCCACCAACAAAGAAGTTATCGCTAAGAGCCGTCTGCCCTGAAATTTTCAGATCGCGCTGGTTATAGCTACCGATTGCACCTTGCACTGATAACTCGTTGTAACCGGTTAATTCCTTGGTAACATATTTTAGCGCGCCACCAATGGTGTTTTTCCCGTACAGCGTCCCTTGCGGGCCACGCAATACTTCAATGCGCTCAATATCGAATACTTCAAGCACGGCACCCTGCGGGCGAGCAATATAAACATCATCGATATACACACCAACGCCTGGCTCAAAACCCCATAACGGATCTTGCTGACCAACGCCGCGAATGTAAGCCGTCAGTGTTGAGTTTGTACCACGGCTGACCTGAATGGTGGCGTTTGGAATACGTTGCTGGAGTTCGGTGATATCTTCAACACCAATTTCTTCAAGATCACCAGCACCGAACGAAGACACCGATACCGGCACTTCTTGCAGACTTTCAGTTTTACGACGCGCAGTGACTTCAATGCGCTCTAGGCCTTGCATCTCGTCTTCATTGGCCTGTTCTTGCTGCGCATAGGCAGGCATTGCCATTACCGAAGCAATGGTCATCGCGAGTAATGAGCGGCGAAATATGGGTTGACTCATGATGTCGTTCTCCCGGATTGTTAGGTTGTTATGTATGCTGTTTGTTTTAATAATTTTCAGTGCAACGAAAGCTAACTGTTGTCATGGCTTATGTACCCTAGCCTAAAGTTTTGCTTTTGTATTCTGTACGTTAGTACTATGTAAAAAAAAGTGCGCTTGCAGCATGATACGTCACATCAATGCAGCCGTTCAGGTCATGGCACTCCTGAAACCAACCTTCAAAGAGGTAATGCATGTTAAGCATGATAGGACTTGTTGGGGGCTTAGCCCTGCTCATCATTCTCACCCTGCGAGGAATGAACTTATTTATTAGCGCACCACTATGCGCTGTACTTGTTGCTCTGTGCAGCAATGTCCCTTTATTTCAGGGCGATTTAAATTTTGTTAGCGCTTATATGAGCGGCTTTTCAGGCTTCGTCGCCTCGTGGTTTTTCATGTTCTTGCTCGGGTCTATTTTCGGCAAGTTTATGGAAGATACGGGTGCTGCGGACAGTGTCGCTAAGTGGATTATTGATCGTCTCGGTCGTAAACAAGCCATGCTCGCCGTGGTGCTTGCCTGTGCCATTTTGACTTACGGTGGCGTGAGCGTATTTGTTGTTGCGTTTTCTGTGTACCCCATGGCACTGTCGCTTTTCAAAGATGCCAATTTACCGCGACGCTTTATTCCTGCGGCGTTAGCTTTTGGCTCAGTCACATTTACCATGACTTCGGCTGGCTCGCCAGAAATCCAAAACTGGATTCCAATTGAGTTCTTAGGCACATCACCCTATGCTGCATGGGAAGTTAGCTTGTTCGTTGCCATTTTGATGGCGTTATTTGGTTACTGGTGGCTCAATCGCTTAATTCGCCGTGCAGTTGAAAATGGTGAGTGTTTTGAAGCGCGTAGCGATGACCCGAAGAACCTCGAACGCAAGTTACCAAGCCCTATCAGTGGGTTGGTTCCATTAATTGTGGTGCTCGCATTAAGTTTCATGTTTCACGAAGAACTGAAACAGAACGCATTGATTATCGCACTTTCAGGTGGTGTGCTCGCCATCGCAATCATCAACCATAAATACTTCCAGAATATTTCTCTGGCACTCACCGAGGCGTCAACTGGCGCATTAGTTGCAATCGGCAATACAGCCGCAGTTGTCGGCTTTGGTAGTATCGCGAAAGTGACACCCGCGTTTGAACAAGCGGTCGCCATGATGACCAGCCTGCCAGGTAATGAGCTTGTCGGCGCCGCAGTTGCGGTGAGCGTCATTGCCGGCTTAACCGGGTCTGCCTCCGGTGGTCAGGCCATCGCTTTACCGGTACTTGGTCCGCATTATATTGATGCTGGCGTTAACCCAGATCAGCTCCACCGCATTGTGGCAATTTCGTCAGGTGCGCTCGATTCATTGCCACATAACGGTTATGTCGTCACCACCATTCGCGGTATCTGTAAAGAAACACACCAAGCAGCCTACTGGCCGGTCGCCGCTGTTACCGTCGTGGTGCCGTTTGTTGGCCTCGCGGTCGCTATTGGTCTCTTCATATGGCTCTAATTAACTTGTTAATCACTGAGGCGTTTTATGTTTGAAGCATCGACTAGCACCGCATTGCATTTACATGGTGACGTTCAAGATAGTCAGTTGATGATAATCGATTTACTGCGTCATGCTGTGCGTAGGCACCCACAGCAAGAGATTGTATCTCGACGGCTTGAGGGCGACATTCACCGCTACACTTATCGTGACTGTTATGAACGTACCTGCCAGCTTGCACATGCACTCAAAGGTCTTGAAATAGAAGCCGGCGAACGTGTTGCAACTCTGGCTTGGAATACCTACCGACATGTAGAGTTGTATTACGCGGTGAGTGGCATTGGCGCGGTGATACATACGGTGAACCCTAGACTCATTGCTGAGCAAATTAAATGGATTCTCGACGATGCTGAAGCAAGCTGGTTGTTTGTCGACGCAAGCTTTGTACCGTTACTTGACGAGTTTGCGAATGAGCTAAAAACCGTGAAAGGCATCGTCATTCTAACCGACGACGCGCAGCAACCGCAGCTCGATCACATTTGGCTGCCTGTTCACAATTACGAAAGACTTTTAGCGAACCAAACGACGCAATTTGATTGGCCGATTTTTTCGGAAAATGCGGCGGCATTACTGTGTTATACCTCGGGCACAACGGGGAATCCGAAAGGTGTTTTAACCTCGCATCGCTCAACTGTTCTGCATGCGCAGGCTACTATGAGCGCTGAGTTATTGGATTTGAGAACCGATACAGTGTTGATGCCCATGGTATCGATGTATCACGTTGGCGCTTGGGGTGCACCCTACGCGGCGCCACTTGCCGGCAGTAAATTAGTACTTCCTGGCGCAGGCATGAGCGGTGCCGATATGCACGAGCTCATCAGCGAAGAAAAAGTCACGGTTGGTTTAGGCGTTCCGACCATTTGGTTAACGCTTCACAACTACTTGAGCGAACATCAGCTTGAACTGCCTTCCCTTGAACGAGTTTGTGTTGGTGGCGCTGCTTCACCTTTGGGGTTAGTAAAAACCTACGACGAAAAGTACGGCGTGTACTGGCAGCCAATTTGGGGCATGACTGAAACCGGGCCACTTGCGTGTTCCGCTCCACCAACGGCTGAATTGAAGGCACTCCCGGCTAAAGAGCGCTACGCCATTCAAACCACGGCTGGGCGCGCTTGCTTTGGTGTTGATATGGAAATATTTGATGCCAACAATCACCCACTTCCACATGATGGCGTAACGTCTGGCGAGTTGAAAGTGCGCGGCCCTTGGATTGCCAGCAGCTATTATCGTCGTGATGATCCGGATGTATTTGCAGATGGCTGGCTTGCCACTGGCGATATCGCCGTGATTGATGCGCAGGGGTACATGAAGGTTGTTGATCGCAAAAAAGATGTCATTAAAAGTGGTGGGGAATGGATTAGCTCACTTGATATCGAGAATATTGCGAGTCAGCACGCTGATATCAATGAAAGCTGCGTCATTGGTGTCAAGCATCCGAAGTGGGACGAGCGACCATTATTACTCGTGGTGCCCAATAAGGGCCACGAAATTAATAAACAAGACATCTATAGGTTCTTAGAAGGCAAAATTGCCAAATGGTGGATGCCTGATGACATTGTGGTTGTCGAGAGTCTACCGCACACCGGAACGGGTAAACTTATTAAAAATGAACTGCGCAAGCAGTACCTTAATTATTTATTGGAGCAATCAGCATGACTCGGTTGATAACACTGATTTTTATCGTTGTGGTTTCTTCAATGAGCGCTGCTCATTCGAATGAACTTTTGGTTGAGAAAAAATCATTTACGACAAAAGATTTTGCCACGGTTAGCGGTGAGGTTATTCCTGAAGTCACGGTTGGCTGGGAAGCCTACGGCAAACTCAACGAGGCGAAAGATAACGTAATTCTGATTACTCATTTTTTCTCGGGTAACAGTCATGCCGCTGGTAAATATACTCCTAACGATCCACAGTCTGGTTATTGGGACGCGATTATTGGACCTGGTAAAGCCATCGACACCAATAAATATTATGTGGTTAGCTCCGATACTTTGGTGAATGCGTTTCCGCATTTACCTCATGTTATTACCACCGGCCCTGCCTCAATCAACCCGAAAACAGGTAAGCCATACGGGTTAGATTTCCCGGTTGTGACCATTCGCGACTTTGTGAATGTTCAACATGCACTGCTCACCAGTTTAGGCATTGAAAAGCTGCATGCGGTGGTCGGCGCTTCGATGGGCTCACTGCAAGCACTTGAATGGTCAGCTGCGTATCCAGACATGGTTGAACGGATGATTTCTGTGATTGGCGCTGGTGCAATGGATGCTTGGACGATTACCGCATTGGAGCATTGGGCTCGCCCAATCAAACTCGACCCGAACTGGAATAACGGTAACTATTATGCAGGAGAAGCACCGCTACAAGGCTTAGCTAATACATTAACCATGATCACCCAGCAAGCCATGCATCCAGTTGCCTTCAACCAGTCATCGCCGAAGCAAGAGTCACTTCCGAAAGCAGCCCTTGAAAGTGTGACTAATGGTTTGCCAGCCACTGATTTCTGGTTTGGTGCCGCCGCTAAGAACGCGCCACTCGCAGATGCCAATCATATTCTCTATTTAGTGAGAGCCAACCAGCTATTTGTGGCGGGTCACGAACAAGATCTCGCAACTGGTTTAAGCAAAGTAAGTGCCAAAACATTGTTTTTACCAGCCAAGAATGACTTGTTACTGCAACCTTATTTAGCGAAGCAAGTGGTAGACATCCTCAAAGAACAAGGTAAATCACCGCAGTATGCCGAAATCGACGGTATTTTTGGTCACTTAGATGGTGTTTACAATATTCAGTCAAAGGCTGCCGAAATTTCTGAGTTTCTTAATAACTAAGTTGCGATACTAAAGGCAGATCAAAAAACACCGGCTGCTGCCGGTGTTTTTTCTTTTGTGAATCTAACCGCCTATTACGCCTTTTAAACGGTCTTTCAGTTTATCTTCTAACTTACTTTCGAACTTCGCTTTGAGCATTTCCTGTAACTTGGCATCACGCTGGTCGGCATCACCAAGCAACGAAGATAAGTTTTCTAATACATCTTGGTTCTCACCAAGGAAGCCACCTGATTGCTCTTGTAACTTGGTTTTTAACCCTGCTAATTCAGCTTTGCCTGCATCAACAGCAGCGGCTTGCAAGGCACTGCCTAATTGACGATCAAGATCAGAGCTAAAGGACAGCTTTGGTGCATTAAGTGAGCCTTGAATATCGGCGTTAATGTCCAATCGGTTTAATTGACGAAGTGCCGACGCAATGACTTCGGTCCAGCGGTTTTGTGCGCTCGCTTCAACTTGCATATCGGCTAAGCGAACAGTTGCGCCACCATCAAACATATTATCGCGCAACGACACCTGCCCCTCGGAATCCAGCAATGCCGCAGCTAAGTTAGCTACAAACTCGGCTTGCTCACTCAATTTCAGGCTATCGAGTTGGATGCCTTTGATTTGCCACTGTTGTTTCGCGTCAATACCTGCGGCTGTTAGCGCCAGCTCGCCATTTAGGTTCAATGCTTGCCACAAATTCGTGTTATTGGCGCGAGCCATGAAGGTGGTTGGCTGTCCGAGTTGTTCATGTTGATGGGTAATATTCGCCCAATCAACATCCAACACAGTTTCACCCCAAGCAAATTCAGTTTTCGCTTTCTTAATCAAAAACGACGGCGGCTCATTGGCATCGCTAAACTCAAACCAAATACCTTCGCCACGCTGCGGCTTCACCAGCGTTTCATCTGCAGAGCGAGCCAACATCGGCGCCAGTTGTTCATACGCCAATAATATGTACTGACTCCATTGACGCATTTGTTCACCAAACAACACCGCGGTGATTTCACTTAATCCTTCACTATTTAATTGCATGAGCTGTTGTGCACGCTCTAAATCCTGTTGAGGCGCATTTTTGACAGTTTCAAAATCAGCTTTTAGCGTATCAACTGCCGTTGACGCGCGTGCTTTGATCTCTTTCAAGCGCGCTCTATCCGCTTCAAACTTCTCTTTCAGCGCGTTAAATTCTTCCCGCTTTTCTTGCAACTGTTGCGGTGTTTTTATTTCCGCTTCGGTTATTTTTTTGAGTTCGGCCTCATAGACTTTCAAATCGTCAGCGGTTGGCAGGCTATTTCGCGCCTCTTCCAATACTGCTTTTTGCTCAGCCACGCTGGCTTTAGCCTGCTCAATAGCCGCTGGGGTTTGCAAATTAACACGGGCAATAATGTCATCAACGTTTGGCATAGATAAGTTTAACTTCGCTAAACCATCTTTGGTCCAATCTTTAAGATCTTGCTTATCAGGAATTTGATAAACCTCACCCGGTGCAGAGCGCTGTTGATGAATGCGGATACCGCTGCTGACAACATTTTCAAAATGGAATCGGCCAAGTAATAACTGTTCGACGTTAATTTCACCAGTAACATCACCAATCACTACCCGATTAAATTCAGGTTCAGCCGGATCAGTCACCTGAATTTCGGTAATGGTTAGACCAAGCGGGCTCCAGTTATGCTCCACTTGACTGATATTTACTTCTGCACCATTTAATGTGCCGATGGTGCGCTCCAAGGTCCATTTGATAATGGTATCGAGCAACAACCACGAAAACGCCATTAATAGCGCGCAGATAATAATAAAGGCACTTAACCCAGACCAGCGTATCGCACTTGGACGAACGGTGGCTTTCTGTGTTTTTGTAGACATACCGGCTTACCCCCGCAAATCTGAGTAAATAGCCCAAAAACGATTCGCTTTCAGCATTTGTACCAACTTCAATTTATTGAACCAAGTTTGGATACGCGAACGATACTGGGTAATGATAAAAAAGCTCGTAATTAGCAAAACTGGCGCAAAGGCGAGACTAATAATGAAGCTGCCTAAGGTGATACTGTGATGGAACTGCATTACGCGCCAAAACGCTGATTGATACATCGATTGCCACAACGGTTGCCAGTTCTCGCTAGAGAGCAGATAAAAGCCGAACTGGTGGAACCAAGGATCCAGCAAATAGGCAATTCCAGAACAAATGACAAAACTCAAAATGAATCCGGTTAGATTAATGCGAAATAACAAAGCGATAAGCAATATCGCCAAATTATGCATACGCCAAAGTGGCGTAAAACCCATCATCATTCCGAGGACAAAGGCAAAGGCGAGTGCCCATGCTCCGGACTCAGAGTTGAGCGCCTTTAAAAATTTTGCCAGTAATGTAAGCATAACGACGTACTCCGAACTATATTTGTAAGCACAAGAATAGCTTACCTAAATACATTCGGCTATTTTTCAACGTCTTTTTTACAAAAAAAGTGATATAAAAAATTACAAAAATATATCTCATAAACCTATTGTAATTTGCTCAAAATAGGCATAAAAATGCGCGGCAATTTCGCTCTGGAGCCACTATGCAAAACGCAGCTTTGATCATTCTTGACGACATCACCGATTGGCAGCCCTATTACCCTAGCCAAGCCACGGTTACCGCAAGTGAATACTTACTACAATCGAGTAGCAAAAGTCGTACGCAAATTTTAAATTTGTGCGGTGATTTAAGTTATTTGTCGACGGGTTATTACGTCAGTTTGTTAGCTGAAGCGCGAGGCCAACGTGTGCTGCCGTCTGTCACAACAATTAACGATTTAGCGAACTTCAGTCACTATCAGTTGTTGCTGGCGAATACCGATAAACAACTCAATAAGTTTTTGGCGAACGCTGACAAGTCGCTGCCAGTGCGCATCCTCATTTGTTTTGGGCAAACTGAAGAGCCTCTATTAAGTAATTTTGCGCGCCAAATGTTTGATCGCTACCCATGTCCGATTATGTGGGTAGAATTCAGCTATCAAGGCCGTTGGTTCATTAATCAATTGATTGCCGGTGCACTTCCTGACTTATCCGATACACAACAAACATTCTTTGGTGATGCGCTTGATAGTTTCAGTAAGCGTGTTTGGCGTAAGGCACGAGCGCCGAAGGAATATCGCTACGATTTAGCAATTTTGCATGACCCTGAAGAGCCCATTCCAACTAGTGACAAGAAGGCACTCCAGCGGTTTATTAAGGCTGCCAAAGAGGCTGACATTGATGCAGAATTAATTACTGCCGATGACTACAACCGCTTGTTAGAATTTGATGCACTTTTTATTCGTGAAACCACGCGTATCAACCACTACACCTATCATTTCGCTAAAAAAGCCGAAGCGAATGGCATGGTGGTGATTGATGCACCGCATTCAATTTTGCAGTGCGCAAATAAAGTCTTCTTGAAAGAATTGCTCGATAAGCACGGTATTCCGACTCCGCGTACTGAGTTATTACTCAGTCAGCAAGAGATTGATTATGGCAGGATTGGTAAACGCCTCGGCTACCCTGTTGTATTAAAGATTCCAGATGGCTCATTTTCAATTGGTGTAGAAAAAGCGGAATCGGAAGAAGAGTTGAAAAAAGTTGCGGCAGAGCTATTCAATAAATCGACTATTTTATTGGCTCAGGAATTTGTTAAAACCGATTTCGACTGGCGTATTGGTATTTTAAATAACCGGCCCATTTACGCATGCAAATATTTCATGGCACGTAACCATTGGCAGATTTATAATCACGCGAGTGCGACCAGTCGCGCGAAGTCTGGTGGCTTTGAAACGGTTGGTGTGCATCAGGTACCGAAAGATGTGGTTAAAACAGCCTTGCAGGCAACACGGCTGATTGGTGATGGATTGTATGGCGTCGATATGAAAGTAACCGACAAAGGCCCAGTCATTATCGAAATCAATGATAATCCGTCGATTGATTCAGGCGTTGAAGATTTACTCCTAGGCGACGAGCTTTACCACATTATTATGCGTGATTTTGCCCGCCGATTGGATGAAAAATAATGAGCGATTCGGGCCCACGTTGGCACATTCATGCGGCGACGTTAGATGATGTTAACAGTCTTGTTGCGCTTGAAGAGCGCTGCTTTGATTACAGTCGCATGGGTGCTCGAAGCTTTCGGCGCTTGCTGACTGGTACAAGTGCTCATATCTACGTCTGTAACAACGAGAGTGGTGAGTTAGCCGGCTACTATTTACTACTTACTCGCAAGAATAGCCTTCGTTGGCGGCTCTATTCTATTGCAATAGCGCCGGAAGCTCGTGGAACAGGACTTGGTCGTATGCTGTTAGAGCACTCTATTCATACTGCGCAAAAACACGGTGCGATTAGTCTTGGGTTGGAAGTAAAAGTGGATAATAGTGCAGCGATTCGACTATACGAGAAGTTGAACTTTGCCGTCATCGATCTGCTACCGGGATATTATGACGATGGCACAGACGGTTATCGAATGCGCGTGAGTTTTACCGGTTCTACAAATCAGGAAAATCGGTAAAAAATCCATCAACACCCAAATTGGTTAACCATTGTTTGAGTTGCTGATAACTTTCAATTCCTTCAGGCAAATCGTCAGCGCGCAGGGTATAAATATGAACCTTTAGCCCTGCCTTTTGCGCATGTTGCACAACATCTGAAAACTTAGGTTTGCCTTGTTCATCAAGCCCTACATAAATGTGATTGATCCATATACCAACGCCATCGGCATAACTTCTTAGCGTCTCTAATCCGGCCGCAGTGAGCATCGTGTTGTAGTCAATATCACTTTCGTTCCAGCTATTCTCGGCAACCAACTGAATGAGCGGTAACGTGGTCATAAACTCACGATTCAAGCGGCGTAAAACTTCCGGGTCAAAGCTTTGCAGATAAATCGGCGCTGGCGGCACCACATCATTAAAACCATAGCGCGCCAATACTCCCAGCGTTGCTTGTACCACATCGTAATTTTGGTCTTTGTGCCAACGCGCGGCTTTAAACTCCACGTAGAGCCCGGTATTCATGTTACGCGTTCGGTTTAACCCAAGAATCAATTCAATTTGCTGCGCCAGCGACATGATTCGAAAGTCACCGCTCGCCATTGAAAAACGTTGCGGGTAGCGTTGCTCACCATCCTTGTTCTTGCGCTCGGTGAGCTTTAACTTCTGAAGCTCGGCAAAGGTAAAATCAACGACATAATAGTGGCCGTTTGGACGATGCTTTTCTGGATAGACTTCTTTAACGTTGGTGACTTTATCTAAAATGATATCGTGCAATACAACGGGAATATGGTCACGTGTTAACACCACATCTTGCTCGATGTAATTCGCGTTTTGGGCGTGTGCTAAGGCAACAGCGACGGCTGAATGTTCGGGTGCATACCCCGAGGCTCCGCGGTGCGCAATAATGAGCGGCGACTTGACTGGGTCTTCTGTTGTAATCGCACCGCTAAGGGGTTGCTCGAGCGCTTCTTTTGGCTTTGTTAGTTCTTGTTGTGCCCAACTCACTGAGCACAACAACCCACCGAAGATAACTAAAACGCCAAAGCTCGAGCTAATTTTCATGAGACGCGATACCAAACCTTGTCGCCTTGATGCTGATAGCGACGGACTAAATCAGCGATGTTTTCTGGCTCGGTACGAACACCACGCTGCTTCAAATAATCCTCGTTATAAAGTTTGCTAGCAGAGCGCTCTCCAAGATCACAAGCGAACGTCACAATTGATTTGCCGGGACCATGCAATACTGCTGCTTGCAATGCGCCAGCCACATTTAGACATGAGCTACTCCCAAGCACCAAACCTTCATGCTCCACTAAATACCGCGATAACGTGACCAGATCATCATCTGGTAAGTTTACAGCCGCATCAATGCGAGCCTGTTTAAAATTCTCTACCAAACGCATAATGCCAATGCCTTCGGTAAATGAACTACCCTGGCTCACATATTCACCGGTTTTCAAATAACTGTAGATGCCAGAACCGTCCGGATCAGCAAGCCATATTTGAATACCAGGGTTACGCTCTTTCAGGTACATGGAATTACCCGCAATAGTGCCGCCTGTACCCGCCGCAGAAACTAAAATATCAACCTTGCCATTAGTTTGTTGCCAAATTTCAGGGCCGGTTGTGAGATAGTGCGCACGCGCGTTGCTGGTATTCTCGAATTGGTTTGCCCACCAATAATCGTCATTCTGCTCGGCTAATCGTCGGGCTGTATGATAAAAGTGGTTCTCGTTTTTAAACGGAACAGGGTCAACGGTTTTTAGCTGCGCGCCGTGAAGCGTGATCATGCGCTCTTTTTCTTTACTTTGATCATTCGGCATAACAGCTAACATATTTAAACCGAACGACCGTGCGACCACAGCTAAACCAATACCGGTATTACCTGCTGTACCCTCAACAATGGTCATGCCTGGTTTCAGCTCGCCTTTGTCCATGGCATCTTTGATCATCTGTAGTGCCGCGCGATCTTTAATCGAGCCGCCAGGATTCTGTGATTCTAATTTCACCCAAATATCACAACCAGTTAACTCTGATAGTGAATTTAATCGCAATAAATCTGTTTGTCCGATTAGTTCTGCAGAACGCTTAGCAACTTGCATGACGACTCCTTCTACAATAATTCACTTACTGTAACGGCTGTAATTGATGTGCATCACCCGTGCAAACCCAGCGTGCGCGACAGCTATCTGTCTGTCCCTGCTCACAACTGCGCAGAATTAAACGATTGGCACCAAGTGCAGCTGCCGCTACTTTCATTCGTAATAATGCTTCTTGTTGCGTAGGTTTGTCAGAGAACATATTAGTTTGGCACGACTCACCCTCCACTCGCCCCAAACTCACAAAGCTGACATCGTTACGTGACAACTCATAAGGCCGCATAAACTCGACAGCATCCGCCGCGGCCATATCCACCTGACTTACCGGTGACTGACTCGTCGCACAACCAGCGACTGTAATTAAGACCGCAATTACGGATAGATATTTCATGGCGATACCTTTCGTTTCTTTTGATTAACATTACGGAGCTAATAGCACCTTGTAAAGATTCAATTATTATATGTTATCCCTATGGAAACCGCATGCGCCGATACTTTCTGCCTCGCTGCGTCTCCCTTTAGTGCCTAATAAGAGTGCAATAGTCACCCTCGAAACCACGCCACTGCACCAACTTAGTGCAATAATTGCTATTTTTCGCCGATTTTCCCGTTATTTTTGCTGATTTTTTCTGGCATGACATTTGCTTGGTTGTTAATCGAAAGAAATTATTACCGGCCGAATAGGCCCCCCTTCAAGAAAGGAGCAACCATGCAGCTAGTTATCGCCATCATTAAACCCGCCAAACTTAACGACGTGCGCGAAGCACTCGAACATGTCGGCTGTCAGGGCATGACCATTACGGAAGTTCGAGGTTTCGGTCGCCAAAAAGGCCATACCGAACTCTATCGAGGCGCCGAATATCGGATTGACTTCCTTCCTAAAATACGCATCGACATAGCCGTGACTGATGATCAACTAGAAGCAGCTATTGATGCCATCCGCGATGCCGCGCATACCGGCAATACTGGCGACGGAAAGATCTTCGTCACCCCACTTTCCACTGTCATCAGAATTCGCACCGGTGAAGTGGACAAATTCGCGATATAAGGAGCTAGCAATGACGATTACCGAATTAAGTTACGCGTTAGATACATTATTTATTTTGCTAAGTGCGGCGTTAGTGATGTGGATGGCGGCTGGCTTTTCAATGCTTGAAGCTGGACTCGTGCGCACCAAAAACACAACCGAAATACTCGTTAAAAATATCTTGCTGTATGCGCTCGCCTGCTTATGTTATTTCTTTTTCGGCTATCACTTAATGTATGGTCATGCGGCAATTACCGATTACTCCCCTAATGCTTACTTGTTCTTTCAAATGGTGTTTGTTGCAACCGCTATGTCCATTGTTTCAGGCGCAGTTGCGGAACGCATGAAACTCTCGATGTTTCTTGTCTTTACCGTGGTGATGACCAGTGTCATTTATCCGCTTGTTGGCAACTGGACTTGGGGTGGCGGATTTTTAAGTGCTATGGGCTTTGTTGATTTTGCAGGATCAGGTGTTGTGCACATGGCCGGCGCTTCAGCAGCACTGGCTGGGGTCATTATCCTTGGGCCTCGCAAAGGAAAGTATGGCCATAGCGGCGCTATTTATCCAATTCCTGGCGCCAATATGCCGTTGGCCGCTCTCGGTACGCTCATTCTCTGGTTTGGTTGGCTCGGCTTTAATGGGGGGTCGCTCCTGAGTATTCATAGTGTAGAGAATGCTGACACGGTCGCCGTCATTTTTCTCAACACCAATTTATCTGCCGCCTCGGGAGCCGTTTGTGCCTTCATTGTTACTCGTCTCGTTTGGCGCAAAGCCGATCTCACTATGATTTTAAATGGCGTGCTCGCTGGGCTTGTCGCCATCACCGCAGAACCAGCCGCAGCAACACCAATTAGCTCGGTACTCATCGGAGGCGGCGCCGGGGTTATTGTGGTTATCGCAATTGTATTGCTTGACCGCATAAAAATTGATGACCCGGTCGGAGCCATTTCTGTTCATGGCATTGCGGGATTCTATGGCTTGCTTTGTGTGGGATTTACATCAGCATCAGCAACATTTTCAACGCAACTCCTCGGCGCTGCGACTATTTTCATCTGGGTGTTTATTAGTAGTTTAGTATTGTGGTCGTTCTTGGCCAAAGCTTTCGGTATTCGCCTCTCTATGGAGCATGAATATATCGGCGCTGATATTTCTGAATGTGGTGTTGAAGCTTATCCAGAATTTGTTGCGTCGAAGACACGCTAGCGTCATTACGGTCTCGTGCAATTACAATTATCTTGACTACACTTGTGCGTAAATCATGTTACTGGAGGTGGCATGGCAAACGCACAAATGTTTGTTGGCGAGCTCTTAGCCTTGGCCGATATCCAAATTAATGGGAATCGGCCGTGGGATATGCAGTTGCGCGATCCCTCTTTTTTTGAGGATGTGCTAACGCGTGGTAATTTGGCTCTTGGTGAAGCTTACATGGCTGGCGATTGGGATTGCGAGCAGCTTGATGTGTTTTTCTGCAGGCTGCTGGCTAATCGTGTTCACACCCAAGTTCGACCATCCCGTCTTATTTGGCATTATCTGAAAAACCGCCTACTCAATTTGCAATCCCCCCAACGATCATGGCTTGTTGGGCAGCATCATTACGACCTCGGTAATCATTTGTACCAAGCGATGTTAGACCCACGCATGGTGTATACCTGTGGCTATTGGGAAAACGCCCAGTCACTTGAGCAAGCGCAAATTGACAAACTCGAAATGGTTTGTCAGAAGCTGCAGTTGAAACCAGGCATGCGTATTCTCGATGTTGGCTGCGGCTGGGGTAGTTTCATGAAGTATGCTGCGGAAAACTATGGCGTTGAATGCGTGGGTGTCACGGTTTCCAAGGAACAAGTCGCGCTTGGTACCAAGCTTTGCGAAAACTTACCCATTGAGTTTCGGCTGCAGGACTATCGTACGCTTAATGAATCATTTGACGCCATTGTGAGTCTCGGTATGTTTGAACACGTTGGTCACAAAAACTATCGGCGCTACATGCAAGTTGTCGCGAATTGCTTGAAGCCGAGCGGCTTATTCTTATTGCATACCATTGGACGTAATCGTGATGTGCGCGGCACTGACCCTTGGATTGCGAAGTATATCTTCCCGAATGGCGAGCTGCCGTGCTTAAGTCACATCGACAATGCATCTCGTGATCTGCTGTGTGCCGAAGATGTTCATAATTTCGGCGCCGACTACGATCCAACATTAATGGCGTGGCATCAAAACTTCGAAAGCGTTTGGCCTGAGCTCAGCGTACATTACGACGATACGTTTTATCGCATGTGGCGCTATTACTTGCTGTCATGTGCGGGCGCTTTTCGCGCCCGCGAATTACAAGTATGGCAATGGGTCTTTAGTAAACCCTATTTAATCGGTGGTTATCGACGCCCATAAAACGATAATTACGATTCCTCATGTCCACTATTAAAATCGGTCATGAAAATTTGCCACACCGCCATGAACAACGCGGCGACTAACGGCCCAATCACAAAACCGTTAATACCAAATAATGAGATACCGCCAATGGTAGAAAACAGCACAATATAGTCAGGTAGCTTCGTATCTCGGCCAACCAAAATGGGGCGTAACACATTGTCTGCCAAGCCGATAATAATTGCGCCATAAGCCATTAACACCGTCGCACTGACCCATGCTCCGGTGGCATAGAGGTACAAACCGGCGGGAAACCAAACAAGCGCTGCGCCAACTGCCGGAATCAGCGATAAGAAAGCCATAATAACGCCCCATAATAGCGGCGCTGGAATATCTAACAGCCAGAAAATAAAGCCACCGAGGGCGCCCTGCACAATCGCGACAACTAAATTACCTTTCACCGTGGCACGAGTGACTTCAACGAACTTCTCAAACAGCGCATGTTCGCGTTCATCGCCAATTGGCAACGCTTTTATCAACAGGTCGCGCAAATGTGAGCCGTCACGCAGCAAAAAGAAGGTCAGATACATCATTAATGCGAGGCTGACCAAAAAGCCAAAGGTGTTCTGCCCAATGGTGAGTGTTTCTTTGGCTAAGAACTTAGAGGCCCCCTGCACAGCGCTAATCACTTGGTCGCGGATATCGTTTGGATTAACACCGAATTCCACCAACAACTCGTCGACAATCGGAAAGGCATCGCGCAATTTCATGAGCATCGCGCGCGGGTCAATATCGCCGGAGTCGATTTTTTGATAAAGCTGAATCCCCTCTTGAATGAACGCTGTACTTATAAAGATGACTGGAATAACGACAATTAACATACACACCGTTAATGTCACCAGTGCGTTAAGATTAGGGCGATGCCCCCACTTTCTCTGCAACAGTTGTTGCATCGGGAAGAAAATAACCGAGACCGCACAGGCCCAAAAGATAGCTGACCAAAATGGTTCAAGTATAAAACCAAAAGCAATCGTCACTGCCGCCAACAAGATGAGAAAAGCGCGACGTTCGAGTTGTTCCCGCATGGGTTGTCCTTGTTCTTTATTAGAATCAGGTTAATATTGGCAATAAAACAATAGGTGAGCAAGCCATGAAAACAATTACAGAACATTTAGCCGGATATGCCGCATATCATCGTGACCGTCGCAACATTATGACGCACTTAGTGGGTATTCCTCTTATTGTGGTTGCGATTGAGATTTTACTATCGCGCCCTACCTGGTTTATCGCAGACTTTATGCTCTCACCAGCCATTATTGTGAGCGCGATTGCAGCCCTATTTTACCTCAAACTTGATGTGGCCTTAGGTATCTTGATGACTCTGTTACTCGGCTTATCCGTATGGCTAGGTAGTCATGTCGCGATGCTCGAAACCACTTTATGGTTAAGCTGGGGTATCGGATTATTTGTGGTTGGTTGGATATTCCAATTTATCGGTCACTATTTCGAAGGTCGTAAACCCGCATTTGTTGATGACATTATGGGTCTCGCTATCGGGCCACTATTTGTCGTTGCCGAAGTTGTGTTCATGCTCGGCGGTAAAAAACAACTTCATCAAGCCATCGAGGCAAAATTCAAGTAATAAGACACTCCACAAACTTGCAAATGAGAACCATTCTCATTAATATGCTTTTAAAGTTTGTGGGGGTACTTCAATGCAACGAACAAAAATTAAATTTTCCTTATTCTTTTTGATGGCGCTGCCGTTACTATTTAATCTACTTTTAGTCACTGCTAGTTTACTGATCAGCGCCGATTAGAAATTCCACATTGTCCAAATGCCAATTTCATTTTGCTCTTGATCAATAATCAGACTATCAACGTGACTTTGTTTGGCAACGAAGGCAACAGTTAGATAGTTTGTCGCTTTCCAATCAAGCCCCACCTGAAAGTAATTGCGTTCTAACTCAGGATTCAAACGACGACTTGGATGCAGCCAGCCATAACGTACAAATACCGAGTAATCAGGCAGAAAGCGGTTATATGACAAAAACATTGCTGGCCGAGGCTTTAGCCATTTAGGTAAAGAGATTCCAGCGGCAACCACCTATGCCAATGGCGAAAAGGTTTACCTAGCCAATTGTGCCGTTTGTCATGGCTCCGATGGTGCCGGTAAAAAAGTAGCCGGCGAAATTGTTTATCCACCGCTTTGGGGTGACGGTTCGCACAACTGGGGAGCGGGCATGACACGTGTCTTCACTGCCGCCTCTTTTATACAAAACAATATGCCACTGGGTCAGCCAGGGCGTTTAACTGACCAAGAAGCATGGGATGTGGCACTATTTATCAATTCGCACGAGCGCCCACAAGATCCGCGCTATACCGGTGATGCAAAGGAAACTCGTGAGAAGTTCATGAATTTCCATAAGGCAACCATGTATGGCACTGAGGTAAACGGAAAAGTTTTGGGACAGCATGACAATACCGGCGAAAAGCTATTTTTGAAGCCTGACGTACTCAAGCCTCGCACGTTCAAGTAATCTAACCGCTCGAATTTGACGTATCAAAAGCCTGTGTTACAACTGCACAGGCTTTTTTTATTTTCTTACGAGATAATTATGTATAGAGCACTTGTTGTTATTCTGAGTACTGCATTACTCATTGGCTGTTCATCGGGTGATTGGCGAACCGCCTCGCGCGAACCAGCAGGTATCGCGCCTGACCCAGTGACTGAAACTCAACCGGTCATTGAAGTTTATGCGGCGGATGCATTTGGATGGCGCGGTTGGTTTGCGGTACACACCTGGATTGCAGTGAAGCCAGCTGATGCCAAAGAATATACGGTATATGAAGTGGTGGGTTGGCGCTTAAATCGTGGCCAACCGGCGCTCTACAACTATACCACCGCCACACCTGATCGTTATTGGTACGGCGCGAAACCTGAAAAAGTCTTATCAATTGTTGGTAATAAAGCGGGTGAGCTTATTCCTCAGATTATTGACGCCGCCGAACGCTACCCGTGGGCGAACCAATACAAAGCGGTTCCAGGCCCCAATAGCAATACCTTTCCGGCATGGATAGGCCTACAGGTTCCCGAGCTTGGGCTTGATCTGCCATTCAGTGCTATTGGCAGTGGCTATGCAGATAATGACCAAGATTAAGGCAAATTCGCTAAATCTTTGTGAATTAGATACCGAGGGAACACCAAGAAAAGCATTAACCTATTGATAAAAATAGATTTTATTTTATTGGTCTAGATATTGCATGATTTTTAACTATAGTGAATAAAACAAACACAAGGAATCAATCATGCCAGTCAAACTTGAAGACCGACCAATCGAACAGGTTCGTGAAGAGATCGTTGATAAGCTCATTGTTAACTACAGCCACGCGATTATTTCTGCTGAGGCTTTTGAGCGTCGACTTGATGAAGCCATGGCAACGGACTCTCATCAACAGCTAGTGGCGTTGGTTGAAGACTTACCTTTAGAGGCTGACGCAAGTTACGATGCCAAAAAAGAGCGCTCGTTTACACCCAATTACGGCGCCGGCGAAACCTCTCAAGATGACCGACTTGTTAGCATTTTAGGCTCAAGTGTTCGTGAAGGTCAGTGGGTTGTGCCAAAGAAAATTAATGTGATTGATGTATTAGGCTCAACAAAAATCGATTTTACTGATGCCATTTTTCAGCACCAAAATATTGAAGTAAACGTGGCGAATGTTTTAGGTAGCCTCGAAATCTTTGTTCCTGAAAGCGTCAATGTGACCATTCGTATGTACGATATTGTTGGCTCGTCGGAAAATAAAGCACCCTCAATGGCGGGTCGCCAAGCGCCGCAAATAACCATCACGGGCTATAGCGTTTTAGGTTCGGTTGAAGTTTCAGTAAAACAGACCATGAAAGAAAAGTTTGTCGCGTTTGCGAATAGCATGCGTGAAGCTCTAGGTATGTCTAAAACGAACTAACGATTGTTGATCACGTCTTGTCGTTCGCGCATGTACTCATCGTAAGATTTGTTCGTGCGCTCAAGACATTCATGGTACGGAATGCCTTGCTCTTCAACGCATTGGCGTAATTGCTCGCGTTGCATTTCGTGATAAGCGCCGCGATACGTACAGCCACTTACAAACACACTAATACAAATCACACTAAGCATCGTTCGTGGTATCAACATACCGCTGCTCCTCGTATCAGAGGTTAAAATTTGAATTCACCAAGACAATTTAACCTAAACGCGAGATAATAGCCGCTGAATTTTTAATAGTGGTTTAAATGAGCTCATGGAAATAAAAGTAAACTTTTTGGATAACTTGCGTCTGGAAGCCAAGTTTGACGATTTCACGGTGATAACCGACCAACCCATTCGTTATAAAGGGGATGGCTCCGCACCCAGTCCGTTCGATTATTTCCTAGCATCATCTGCCATGTGCGCAGCATATTTCGTCAAGGTTTATTGCTTATCGCGCAATATCCCGACGGACAATATTCGTCTGTCACAGAATAATATTGTTGACCCTGAGAATCGTTATAACCAGATTTTTAAAATTCAGGTTGAGTTACCTGAAGATATTTCTGAAAAAGATCGCCAAGGCATTCTGCGCTCTATCGACCGTTGCACCGTTAAAAAAGTGGTACAAACCGGCCCCGAGTTCCAAATTGAAGTGGTTGAGAACCTCGATGAGGATGCGCAAGCGCTATTGATGGGGCAGCCAGAAGGCAATTCTCTCACCTACATTGAAGGCAAAGACTTGCCGCTTGAGCAAACCATTGCCAACATGACGCAAATTCTCGCCGATCTTGGCATGAAGATCGAAATCGCGTCATGGCGCAACATTGTGCCGCACGTATGGTCGTTGCATATTCGTGACGCCGCCTCGCCAATGTGTTTTACCAACGGTAAAGGCGCAACCAAAGAAGCGGCATTGGCTTCGGCATTAGGCGAGTTCATTGAACGACTCAACTGCAACTTCTTCTATAATGATCAGTATTTCGGTGAGGAAATTGCGCACGCTGATTTTGTTCACTATCCGAATGAAAAATGGTTTCGGTTGACCGAGAATGACGCCATTCCTGATGGGTTACTTGACGATTATTGTTTAGATATTTACAACCCTGACAATGAGTTGCAAGGGTCTCATTTAATCGACACCAACTCTGGACGCTCTGACCGCGGTATTTGCGCACTGCCGTTTCAGCGTCACTCGGATGGCGAAACCATTTACTTCCCATCGAACCTGATTGAAAACTTGTACCTCAGTAACGGTATGAGCGCGGGTAATACCCTACCTGAAGCCCAGGTACAGTGCCTGTCAGAGATTTTCGAGCGCGCAGTTAAGAAACAAATTATTGAGCATGAAATTGCGCTGCCTGACGTGCCGACTGACGTCTTAGCCAAGTACCCGGATATTGTTGAGGCCGTTCAGGCACTCGAAGCGCAGGGCTACCCAATTCTTGTGAAGGATGCTTCATTAGGCGGACGCTTCCCAGTTGCTTGTGTCACGTTAATGAACCCTCGCACTGGCGGTGTATTCGCTTCGTTTGGCGCGCACCCAAGCTTTCATGTGGCACTTGAGCGCAGTCTCACCGAGTTGATGCAAGGCCGCAGCTTCGAAGGTTTGAACGACTTTTTACCGCCAACCTTTAATAGCATGGCGGTGACTGAGCCGAACAACTTTGTCGAACACTTTATTGATTCTTCTGGTGTGGTGTCATGGCGTTTCTTTAGTTCTCGAAGCGACTATGAATTCTGCGAGTGGGACTTCTCAGGCACCAACCAAGAAGAAGCCGAAAATCTCTTTGGTATTCTTGAAGGTATGGAGCTTGAAGCTTACATGGCGGTTTATACTGAGCTTGGTGCACCGGTATGTCGCATATTGGTGCCAGGTTACTCTGAAGTTTACCCAATTGAGGACTTAGTTTGGGATAACACTAACAAAGCGCTCGAATACCGTGAAGATATTCTCAATTTGCACCGTCTCACAGACGAACAACTTGAAGATTTGGTTGAGCGCCTCGAAGACAGCCAGCTAGACAACTACATTGATATCATTACACTCATTGGTATTGAGTTTGATGAAAACACCGTGTGGGGCCAGCTAACCATTCTTGAGCTCAAGATTCTTATCTATCTTGCATTAGGCCGTCACGAAGATGCCTACGATTTAGTTGAGGCGTTTCTTCAGTATAACGACAACACGGTTGCACGCACCTTGTTCTACCGTGCGGTGAGTGCAGTTTTAGAAATTGCATTAGACGACGAAATGGCATTAGAAGATTACTTACCAAACTTCAAGCGTATGTTCGGCGAGCAAACTATGGCTGACGTGGTAGGTGCGGTGGAAGGCTCGTTACGCTTCCCTGGTTTAACGCCAACCAATACGCAATTAGAGGGCCTTGATCGTCACCTACGCTTAATTGAAAGCTACAAAAAATTACACGCCGCACGAGCTACAAAAGCTCAAGGCTAAGAATTTACCAGCGGTACTAGTTGGTGCTAAGTGCATCACGGTACCGCTGGTTATTTATAACTAGTTGCCTTGACCAATCTGCGCGCGAATGAATTCACGCGTATCTTTGAGTAATGCTTGGCGCGCTGGTTCATGCACGTACATCATATGGCCGCCGTGATAATAACGATAGATGATGTCATCACTCGCAATGCCATGACGGTTCAACGTGTACTCCGCATCGAAGAACGGCGTGATCAGATCATAATAACCAGAGCCAACCATCACCTTCAACGCAGGGTTGCTGCGCAGCACCGAAGCTAAATCTGGTGCGGTATTCACATAGTGTGGTTCCCATGAGCGCCCTTCCGGCAGCGGGCTCCAGCGCCATTTCCCAGAAAGCTCTGGGTCGGCTGGATTCAAATATTTCCGATTCCAATTAATCCCTAAATCATTACGCATATAATGCATAATCGATGCTTTATAAGCTGGCGAAATAGCTCGAGCGGCATCAGCTTCTGGGCGAGCAGCAACATCATCACGCTCATCGTTAATATAACGGCTATCGAGTAAACCGACGGCAACGCCTTCGTCACGGCGTAACTCCTTCGCAAAACGGAACGCGTTAATCCGTAAATCGACTTGCTCGATATATTCTTTACTAAGGCCTGTGAAGCGCTGAAGCTGGCTCACTAAGCGCGCTCGCTTTTCCGCACTGAGCAGGTTACCTTGAAATAGTGCTGGCAATAGTTCTTGTGATGCGAAGTCACGGCTCTGCTGAATGAAGGTTTCGAAATCACCTGAATTATCAACCTTGCCGTGATACCAAGCGGTCGCCGCCATGGTCGGAATATAGGTAATGTACGAAATGATGTTGTCATCCACATACGGCGTTGAGCCTTGATAATCGAGTGCCTGTGACACAAACACAATACCGTTCACATTAATCACGTAATCATCGAGTAACACCTTGGCTACCGCAGCAGCGCGAGTCGTACCGAAGCTTTCGCCAAGTAAGAACACTGGCGAGTTCCAACGATTGTTCTTGGTTAGCCATTCAGCAATAAACGCGGCCATTGACTTCGCATCTTCGGTTAAGCCCCAAAAGTCTTCTTTCTTACCCTTGCCAATTGCCTGTGAAAAGCCAGTCCCTACCGGGTCAACAAACACCATATCGGTGACATCAAGAATGGTTTCCGGTGCATCTTTCATGGTGTATGGCGCTGCGCCCGGATGCTCCGCATCACTTGGAACGATAATGCGTTTCGGGCCATAACCGCCCATGTGTAACCAATTAGATGACGAACCTGGGCCACCATTCCAAATAAACGTGACCGGTCGGTTTTGTTTGCTTTCCACCACATAATCGAACGAGAAAATCGCCGCAGTTGGGTCGCCCTCGTTATTCCGAATATAGGTTTCGCCTGCATCCACGGTGTACGTTAAGCGAGTACCGTTAAACGTACCTTTGTGCTGCGAGCGGAAATTGGTTGGTTCTGGAACGGGTTGCTCGGTTGCTGCATTCTCTTGTTTAGCTTCTGTATTTTGCGCATTGATTGCCGCTGGCAACATCATTGCCGTGAAAAGAGATAAGCAAACTAAGTAGTTATTTAATGATTTCACGTTGTTACTTCCTATCTGGGTGTTGTCAGCAGATTACCACAAATAAGAATTACAAAACCATGTGCTATAAAAACGATTCGTACCTCTGGTTACTTTCGTTTATGTACCGTTTAACATTCAAAAATAAAAGGCGCCAGAGGCGCCCTTTAATTTCGAATGAATCGTTTTCAATAAACCGGCGATTTGACGCTCGATCTACTGTATTTCAGACGTAATATCAGTAGTTATTGTAAACGGCGTAGCAATACTAATGTACCCCGTAACACGTAAGGTATAGGTTCCAGGGATATCTGTCCAAAATTGCAGTACTTCTGGGTTTTCTAATGATGCGCTAGAAGCTACTTCAACCCCTTCTGGATTTACAAGGTAATAATCTAAGTCAGCCACACCGGTCCAACTCAATGTTGAGGTAATGCTCACATCGTTTGGTCTAATTTCTAGTGGAAATTCCTGTACTTCAAGATTCTCTGCTGAAACGCCCATGGTGCCAGAGTCAATCTGTTGACTGGTTGAGAAACTAACATCAGGAGCTAATAAATCTCCATCAACGTCGACTCGATCAAACATCACATGTTTATTTAAAATACGTACTTCCAGTTCATGCACGCCTTCTCCTAAATCATCAAATGCAATCACAACTTCCTGAGGTGATGCTTCAGTTGCATTAGCTGCATATATTGTATCGGTGCCGAGTGAACGGCCGTCCGCAATAACCTCAATCGATGCAGGATTCGAGTTATTTGCTAAGAAATGGAAGCGTACTCGCTCACCACGTATTTTTGCGAAAATTGATGAGTTATCATTTTTTGCCAACGCAACTGTTTGCTGAGACGCTGACGCGTGGAACTTACTTTGCCATTTACCTACATAGACTAGCTCGTCAACGCTATTATCAAATTGAGCCCAAAATCCTTGGCTTGCCCACTGAGTATTACCACTCATAAAGCTTGAGCGGTTACCAGAGGTGATTTTTGCCAAATCCACAGCAGCTTTAACATCTATGTAACCGGCTCCAACCTCATGAGGCGCATAATTCATTGGTTCAGCAGAATCTTTAAGAATTTGCTCAATTTGGTCAGGTGACAGATCTGGGTTAACTTCTAACAATAACGCCGCCACTCCAGCAACAAAAGGAGTCGCCATCGAAGTCCCGCTGATAGTGTGATAATAGGCTGCATATTCTGGATGGTCTGTATCGACAACCGGCCCCATTGCACCAATTACTGTATTCGGTGCACGAGTCGAAGTGATATTTTGTCCCGGAGCGGTGATGTCAGGTAACTTATATACATGACCAGCTACGCCACGACTTGAAAAGTCTGCCAGTTGCTTCTCACTTGTGCCAGCTGCCACATTAATTACCCAAGGCGCTATCGCGTACTGATTCAACGTATCCTCAGCAGGGCCAGAATTTGAAGCAGCAAAGCTTACCACCATACCTTTGCTGTATGCCTCGAAAGAGGCCTTATTAATTGGGTTGTTTGGATCAAATTCGGCACCATCACCACCACCCCAACTATTAGTAATAATATCAATACCAAGTCTATCTTGATTAGCAATGGCGTAGTCGAACCCCAACAACGCATACAAAATTGATAAGCCTTCGCCTGCGCCAAGACCAACAAGACTTGCTCCTGGGGCAATCCCATCGTGATAGTATGCTCGACGTTCGTCATTTACTGACACCATGCCACTACCGGCAACCGTGCCCGCAACGTGGGTTCCGTGACCCGATGTGGTATCACTATTCGGAACTCCCTCGATAAAGGCACTGCGTCCCCCCAATAGATCGAGATCGCCTAAAATTTTCACGTTTTCAACTGTCTTCGTCTGAAATTCAAGATCCGGATGAGTAGCATCTACGCCGGAGTCTAATACTGCAATAGTGACGCCATGCCCATCTAAACCATAAAAATCGTGAACATAGTGGCCACCCGTAATTTCTCCGGACGTATAATTGCTGTATTGCAACGGTGTATTTGCATAGATACTGCTAACAGCAGAGTTTTCAATTAATGCTTGTAATTGAAGTTTGGTGACCGTGGCGCCTGCCATCGGCATGGTTTTAAGCGAAAGATAAGGTATTCCAAGATTCTGTAAAACTGGCGCAATATCGCTACTTTTATCAAAAGAAACAATAACGTTATAAGGTCCAGCTTTAGTCTCTATATCTTGTGCTAGTTTCGGACCGAGTAAGGCATCCGCCTGTACAGATGTCGTGATGAGTAATCCTGAGGCCAAAATACCTAAAGTTGTAAGTTTTTTATTCATGTTGTTCTCCAAAAATATCGTTTTGACTCAAGCAGAATTACACCGACATTGAATTTTGGATATAGGGGTTTTCCCCTAAAATTGGAGTGCATAGTGAATTGAGATGGTGGAATATGGATTCAAATGGTGGCCCCTCCCAGATTTGAACTGGGGACCAACCGATTATGAGTCGGCTGCTCTAACCACTGAGCTAAGGGGCCATTACGGGTAGGTGGTTAATCCTGTGGGATTAACAAAGCGGGCGCAAGTATATGAAATTTCGGCCCGCTTGTCATGACCCCGAATGGGGTTTTTTATAGGTTTATGTGGTAGAAATCAGCGGCGTTGCCAGCGAAAACTTTATCAATAGCTTTGTCATCACCGAGTGCTTCGCACACAGTTTCAATATCACGCACATTAAACGGACGCTCGGCGCGTGTTGAAGGCAAGTCAGTACCAAACATCAAGCTTTCAGGGTTAATGGCGTAGATGGCTTTTACAGCCTTGGCAACATCTACCTCGGTACGTCCGAAACCCGAAGCTTTAATATGAACCCCATTGTCTGCCAGCTTCTGAATTTGCGATAAGCCAGAGCGTGCCATGCCTAAATGGTCAACCGACACCTTCGGCAGCTTCAAGAGCTTCGGCATCACTTCATCCAGCTCACGGCTATCCACGTAGATTTCTAAATGCCAGCCGGCTAAATCCCAAATGCGTTGGCCAAAGTCGACCAAGTTATCAAGACCACTGACTACACGGCGTTTTAAGTTCACGCGAATGCCGCGAATGCGGTGGTCACGCAGCTTCAAAATCTCGGCATCCGAGACGCTGCTTGGTAAGTTGGTGATGCCCACAAACTGCTCGCCCATATCGGCTAGGGCAGATTTTAAGTAGCTTTGATCGAAGCCTTGAACAGAGCCCGACACAATCACTCCACCACGAATATTGAAATCTTTGGTGCGGTGGCGATAATCTTCAATGGAAAACGGCGCAGGCAGAAAGCCTTGATTCTCTATCAACGGAAATGAATCGTTGTAGATATGAAAATGGGCATCGATAATTCGACGCGGTTGCTGTATTTCGGTGTTGTTCTGATCAACTGCGATCATATTTCATCCTTTTCAGCGAAGTTAGGCACATTTTAACAAATTTCGCCCTAAAAATAAAAAAGCCCTAGCCACAAGGGCTAGAGCTTCTTAAGACGTTTTTTACGTTGAATCGTTCAGATTAAATCTGAGCTTACTCGTCTAAGAACGATTTCAGCTGCTCAGAACGGCTTGGGTGACGTAGCTTGCGTAAAGCTTTGGCTTCAATCTGACGAATCCGCTCACGGGTAACGTCAAACTGCTTACCAACTTCTTCCAACGTATGGTCGGTATTCATATCAATACCAAAGCGCATACGAAGTACTTTCGCCTCACGTTGCGTCAATCCACCGAGCACTTCACGAACCGCGTTGCGTAGGCTTTCTGAGGTTGCTGAGTCCACCGGTAGATCCAATGTGGTGTCCTCAATGAAGTCGCCAAGATGCGAATCTTCATCGTCACCAATTGGTGTCTCCATTGAAATCGGTTCTTTCGCAATTTTCAGAACTTTACGGATCTTATCTTCTGGCATGACCATGCGCTCGGCCAATTCTTCTGGCGTCGGTTCACGACCCATTTCCTGAAGCATTTGACGCGAGATACGGTTCAATTTATTGATCGTTTCGATCATGTGAACCGGAATACGAATGGTACGAGCCTGATCCGCAATTGAACGCGTAATCGCCTGACGAATCCACCAAGTTGCATAAGTTGAAAACTTATAACCACGACGGTATTCGAACTTGTCGACGGCTTTCATCAAACCGATGTTACCTTCTTGAATTAAATCCAAGAACTGCAAACCACGATTGGTATATTTTTTCGCAATTGAGATAACCAAACGCAAGTTGGCTTCAACCATCTCTTTCTTCGCACGGCGAGCTTTCGCTTCACCAATGGACATACGACGGTTGATATCTTTAACTTTCGCGATGGTTAAGCCAGTTTCCACTTCGACTTCTGCAAGTTTGTGGATACAACGCTCGAGTTCAACCTGAAGCGTTGATAATGACTCAGAATAGGCTTCACCATCGTCAATGGCTTTCGCCAACCACGCGGTGCTATTCTCGTTGCCCGCAAACAGCTTCATGAATGCGCGTTTCGGCATACCCGCCTGTTCAACACACATCTTCATGATTAAGCGTTCTTGCACACGCACACGATGCATCATGTCGCGCATGTCTTTAACCAAGCGATCAAATTGCTTTGGTACCAGACGGAATTGCTTGAACAATTCGCTTAGCGCTTCAATTTCTTTGCGTGCTTTGGCATTGTCGCGACCATGTTTGCTGATTGCGGCACGGGTTCTTTCGTACTGATCACGAAGTTCAGCGAATTTCTGGCGCGCGAATTCAGGATCGATGCCGCTATCTGAGCTGTCATCATCACTGTCATCGTCGTCCTCATCAACGTCTTCATCTTCGTCTTCGAGCTGATCTTCACTCAATTCAGAACCAATGTGCGTTGCAGCGACAGGCGCTTCGTCCACTTCATTCGGGTCAATAAAGCCAGAAATAATGTCGGTTAAACGCATTTCTTCCGCTTCGCATGAATCCCACTGATCCAACAAGAAATTGATGGCTTCAGGATATTCAGCAACGGAACATTGAACTTGGTTAATACCGTCTTCAATGCGCTTTGCGATGTCGATCTCGCCTTCGCGAGTTAACAATTCAACTGTGCCCATTTCACGCATGTACATGCGCACTGGGTCAGTGGTGCGACCCAACTCGCCATCCACGCTTGCTAATGCTTGCGCGGCGGCTTCAGCTGCGTCCTCATCAGCGGTGTCTTCGCTCATCATCAATTCATCGGCATCGGGTGCGTTTTCAAACACCTGAATACCCATGTCATTGATCATGCCGATGATGTCTTCGATTTGATCCGAATCAACGATCTCAGAAGGTAGGTGATCGTTCACTTCTGAAAAAGTGAGATAACCTTGCTCCTTACCTTTGGCAATAAGAAGCCTGAGCTGTGATTGACGACTCTGCTGCATACAGATCTACCACCTGTTATTAATATAGAAAAGTAACCGGTCTTAAACTTACGGCGACTCAATTAGGTACGAATAAGTACACTATTTAGATGAGTGCGTGAGGTATAAAATTCAAGACCGGAAATTGTAGCAGATACTGTCGTTTTCAGCCAGAATTTAATCAGTTATTCTCAGGAATTCGTGTCAGCGCTAGCTCACCAGTACCAATTAAATTGCCGTCGGCAAACACAATTGGGGTGCACTCATCACGCGTGGTGTTGCCATCTGCGTGAACACGTTGGGTGCGATAATATAGTACACGATAGCGTACATTATCCACGGTCCATAAGTCAGAAAACTCTGGCGTGCCTAATTCATTTTGTACTGCATCGACGGTCATACCATTGGTGAACGATGCAATTGCGGTACGGTTACGTTTTTCTTGCTTACTGACGCTATCGCTCGTGCTGTAGTTTTCACCATCACCATTGACGGCAATCACACAGCCTTGCAAGCCTGCAGACAACATCACAACGGCACTAACCATGGCTAGCTTTGGAAACTTCATGTTTTACTCCTCGTTTTTATTCTTAATTAAGTACGAATTAATGTTCTGCACACAGGTAGCCATGCAAAACTAATGCCATAAATTTATATTGTTGTTTTATATGTTATTTTTTCGATTTCGCATTTATTGAAGTGGCGAGAAACACAAACTTGTTGCGGAAACTAAAAACGAGTTAGCGTTTTTCACGATCTTTTAAATACTGCAACAAGGTGAGGTATTCCTGTTTTTCGGTCTTATTCAACGGGGCAGTTCGCTCTTTTTCGAGCAGCTCATTCGCCCGTTGTTCAACGAACATATCAATGAAGTAAGCAAAGATACCAAAGAATTCGTGCACGGCTTTTTCGGCATCGAGATGATGCTCCCAACGCGCCAATTGGCGTAATGCCTTTTCTTCGGGCTCGCCGCGCCACAGTTCCAATATTTGTGCCGAAGTTAATGGCTGCGCGTGCGTCTGCTGGTGCAACTTCAGCAACAAGTCGATACCGGGTTGCTTTAACGCACTTAATTCGGTGTGCAACGGAATTTCGCGACCGATTTCAGGGTGCTGCACCAATAGCCCGATGGCTCGGCGCATCGGCGTCATTTTCAGCGTGGTTTGCTCAGGTTTAGCTCTTGTCGGCGCTTTAATCTGCGCTTCTAATTGTGAGGTTTCCCGACGTAGTAATCTCGCTAAGCGTTCCATCAAGGTTTCACGATAGAAGTCACTCGCAATGCGTTCGATAAGCGGTTTGACTTGCTTCAGCAACAATGACTTACCGGCATCAGACTGCACATCAATGGTTTCAGTTAGGTGCGAAAAGAAGTAATCGGTGAAACTTTGCGCGTTTTGTAGCCGCTGGGCGAACGCTTCAGCGCCTTCTTTACGAACAAGCGTATCGGGGTCTTCACCGTCAGGTAAGAATAAGAAGCTTAATTCGATGCCATCGTTGAGCAACGGCAAGGCATTTTCTAAGGCTCGCCAAGCGGCGTCACGCCCCGCTCGGTCGCCATCGTAACAACACACAACTTTGCGCGTGGCGCGAAATAACATTTGTAACTGTTCGGTTGTCGTTGCGGTGCCAAGCGAGGCGACAGCAAAGCTAATACCTGCCTGCGCTAATGCGACAACATCCATGTAGCCCTCAACAATAACCACTTGTTCGAGTTCACGGTTGGCTTGCCGTGCTTCATAAAAGCCGTAAAGCTCACGACCTTTATGGAAAATACGGGTTTCTGGCGAGTTCAAATACTTCGGCCCGTCGCCTTCTAGAATACGTCCGCCAAAACCGACGACGCGTCCCCGTCGGTCTCGTATCGGAAACATCACCCGATCACGAAAGAAGTCGTAATAGCGGCCTTGCTCATTTTGATTCACAAGTTTCAGATCAACTAACTGCTGTTTTGATCGTTGGTCTGATCCTAACGCGTTCAAAATGCCGTCCCAGCCATCTGGGGCATAGCCAATTTGAAATTGCTTCACAATATCGCCGCTTAAACCTCGGCCTTTCAAATAATCGATGACACGTTTTGAGTTGGCGTGGTGACGTAACTGGTGTGCAAAAAACTTAGTGGCGCGCTCCATTTGTTCATAGTCACTCGACTCTTGCGCACGCTTACGCGCATCCGCCGCTGGATTTGTCGAGGTCTCGCGCGGCACTTCAAGACCAAGCATATGCGCTAGTTCTTCAACCGCCTCAGGAAACTCAAGGCCATCAAACTTCATCAAGAAATCGAGCGCATTACCGTGCTCGCCACAACCGAAACAATGATAAAACTGCTTATCAGGGGCTACGGTAAAGCTCGGTGATTTTTCATTATGAAAGGGGCAACAGGCTTGATAATTACGGCCAGCTTTTTTTAGTGGCACACGGCTATCAACAATCTCTACCACATCGGCTCGTTCAATGAGATCGTGAATAAAGCTTTTAGGAATTAAACCTGCCATGGCCTGCCTGTGCACTTAATTGTAATGGAATTGCGAAGCTAGAATTGTGGTTTAGATTGTACTCTGACTTGCGCCTGGTGCAAGCCAGATATGAAAAAGCCGGACTGAGTCAAACTCATTCCGGCTCTTCGAGGTCTGTGCTGTAGTGACACCGCTATCGGCTGTGCCGCTACGGTACCAGTTACTTAGTACAGACGAGTGCGACGTGCATTTTCACGCGACAATTTTTTCGCGTGACGCTTAACCGCAGCTGCTTTCTTGCGCTTACGCTCAGAAGTTGGCTTCTCGTAGAATTCACGACGACGAACTTCTGATAATACACCTGCTTTCTCGCAAGAGCGCTTAAAGCGACGCAAAGCTACGTCAAACGGCTCGTTTTCTTTTACTTTAACAACTGGCATTAAAATCTCACCTCAATGAAAATTCTGTTGTTGAATTAGTTGAATCAACTGTGGATGAATAAATCTGGTTAAAAAATAACCACCACGATTAAATTTGGTGCTGAATTGTAGCGAGTTCAGATCCTGATGTAAAGCCTAAGATCAATTTTAATCACTATGATTTGGGGAAGGAAGTGTCGCCACTGTGAGACAGGCTGAACAGGCTCACATTGGGGTGTAGCGACACTCCCAAATTCGTTAGGAACCAACGTTAAGTGCCAGCTCGATGTGCATTCTCGCACACCTATGCGACGACAATTGACGCACAATTTAAGTTTTTTCTAAATTAATTTAAAAATCATGCAGTTCTGTAAATTAGTTTGTAAACTATACATTCTTACTTCTTCTCGGAGCTTGTCATGTTGGATACCTTTCTATTTCAGTTCACCTCATTATTCACCATGATCAACCCCATTGCCGCTGTACCCATCTATATCGCACTCACCGAAGCGATGGCGCCAAAGGCGGCGCGTTGGGTCGCTATGCGTGCCGCCATTACGGCTTGTATTGCACTTTGCGTGTTTGCGTTATTGGGCGAGGCAATTTTTAGCTTCTTTAATATTTCCGTGAACGGATTGCGGGTTGCCGGCGGCATCTTATTTTTCGTGATGGGTTTTGAGATGCTACGCGGTCGCACCGTACCAAAGCGTGTTGATGGCGAAACCGAAAGCGATTTTGGGTCGGATGTCGCGGTAACGCCAATTGGTATTCCAATGGTTGCGGGACCTGGTGCCATCACCATGGTTATCTTGTTTATTCAAGAAAGCCCAGCAACGTCGAATACCATTAGTTTGTTCGCAGCAATCATTGCGGTATGTATTCTCACTGCCTTCGTATTAGCGACAGGTCGTCAATTGATGGCACGACTTGGCCGTAGCGGCAGTAAAATTTTAATGCGGTTGATGGGATTAATTGTGATGTTGATTGCCGTCGAATTCTTCTTCGCCGGCATCAAGCCATACATTATCGATATTGCCCGCGCTATTTAAGCGCGGGTACTTCCATGCCACGCTTGGCGTAAAACTCAGCGACGTGCTGTTCTAAACGATCGTCATCAATGGCGTCGCGTAAATCTTGCATGACCTTCTGATAAAAATGCAGATTGTGGATGGTATTCAAGCGACCACCAAGCATCTCGTTAGAACGGTCTAAGTGATGCAAATATGCACGAGAATAATTCTTACAGGTATAGCAATCACACTCAGGATCAAGCGGGCCAGTATCGGTACGATGTACCGCATTACGGATTTTGACGACACCGTTACTAACAAACAAATGACCGTTACGCGCATTTCGTGTTGGCATCACGCAGTCAAACATATCGACGCCACGACGTACGGCTTCCACTAAATCTTCTGGTTTACCGACACCCATCAGGTAGCGCGGTTTATCAATTGGCATTTCTGGCGCGATGTGATCTAAGATTCGCATCATATCTTCTTTTGGTTCACCAACCGACAAACCGCCGATGGCATAACCATCAAAGCCGATATCCGTAAGCCCTTCAAGCGAGATAGTGCGCAACTCTTCGTACATACCACCTTGAATGATTCCAAATAATGCCGATGGATTATCGCCATGTGCGGTTTTTGAACGTTCCGCCCAGCGCAATGACAACTCCATTGACGAGCGCGCTTCCGCTTGTGTTGCTGGGTATGGCGTGCATTCGTCGAAAATCATCACGATGTCTGAACCAAGGTCGCGCTGCACTTCCATTGATTTCTCAGGGGTGAGGAGAATTTTCTCGCCGTTAATGGGTGAGCGGAAGGTCACACCTTCTTCGGTAATTTTACGGAGCTCACCTAAGCTGAATACTTGGAAGCCACCTGAATCGGTCAGAATTGGTTTGTCCCAATTCATAAAGTCATGCAAATCACCGTGTTGCTTAATAATCGACGTACCTGGACGCAGCATAAGGTGGAAGGTGTTACCCAAACAAATTTGAGCACCTGTTGCTTTGACTTCTTCTGGTGTCATGCCTTTTACGGTACCCGCAGTACCTACGGGCATAAACGCTGGTGTTTCAACTACACCGCGATCAAAAACCATACGCCCTCGGCGCGCTTTGCCCGAGGTTTTCAATAATTCAAATTTCATTTTTTCACCGATAAATTATCACGGAAAAACAGTCCGAGGCGCTTAGTATACCTTAGCGCTCTGTTCGGGTCACAAACATTGCATCGCCATAACTAAAGAAGCGGTAGCGCTCTTGCACCGCTTCCGCATAGGCATTGAGCACGTGCTCACGTCCGGCAAAAGCCGACACCAACATAATGAGAGTCGATTCTGGTAAATGGAAGTTCGTGATCATGGCATCCACAATTTGGAATTCATAACCAGGATAAATAAAAATATCTGTGTCAGAAAAGAATGGTTGTAGCGCCTCACCCTTTTGTTTCGCAGCTTGTGCTGCCGATTCCAGAGAGCGAACAGAGGTAGTACCAACAGCAATCACTCGTCCACCGCGCTGACGTGTCGCCTCAATAGCTGCAATGGTTTCTTCTGGCACTTCTGCATATTCACTATGCATGTGATGCTCTTCGATATTATCCACACGCACTGGCTGGAATGTTCCGGCACCCACATGGAGTGTGACATAAGCAAACTCGGCGCCCTTCTTGCGCAACTGTTCTAATATCGCATCATCGAAGTGAAGACCTGCTGTCGGTGCAGCCACCGCACCAGGTTTTTTGTTGTAGACGGTTTGATAGCGCTCGCGGTCGCTGTCCTCATCGGGACGGTCGATATACGGTGGCAATGGCATATGCCCATATTGCTCAAGCACAGTTAATACCGGCTCATCGGTATTAAACTGCAATTCAAACAAGGCATCCTGGCGGCCGACCATTTCGACTTCCACCGCGCCTTCTAAAATCATTTTTGCGCCAGGTTTCGGTGAGCGGTTGCTACGCAAATGAGCGAGTACGCGGTGCTCATCGATGATCCGCTCAACCAGCACTTCAACTTTACCGCCAGATACCTTTTCACCCAGCATTCGCGCCGGTATCACTCGGGTATCGTTAAAAATTAGAAGATCACCCGCTTGAATGTGGTCCACAATATTTTTAAAGGTTTGATGTGTCACCGCACCAGTTGTACCGTTCAGACACAGTAAGCGGCTAGCACTGCGCTCCGGTTGTGGATAACGTGCAATTAATTCATCAGGTAATTCAAAGCTAAAATCTTTAACGTTCATGGCGGTTTCATCACAAGTTCAATTGGCGCGTACTTTACCGTTTTTGCGGCTTGAAAAAAAGTGAAGGCAAAAAAAAGCGCGCCGAAGAAGGCGCGCTAAAAACGAGATGACAACCGACCATGGAGACCGGTCATCTTTAATTACGATCGTTTATTCAAAAACGGATCAAAAAAAGAGCACCGAAGTGCTCTTTTTTATCATGCCAATAGTCATTAAACGCCAAACGCGGCTTTAATGATAAAGAAGAAAACAATCGACATGATAGCGCCGGCAGGCAGGGTCACTACCCACGACACCACGATATTACGGACAACACCTAAGTTAAGTGCCGCAATACCACGAGCCATACCAACACCTAATACCGCACCAACCAACGTTTGTGTGGTTGAAATTGGCAAACCTGTACCAGATGCAATAACAACGGTTGTTGCTGCTGCTAATTCAGCGGCGAAACCGCGGCTTGGCGTTAAGTGCGTGATGCCTTTACCAATGGTCGCAATAACGCGGCGACCAAGCATAGCTAAACCAAGCACAATACCAAAAGCACCAACCGGAAGTACCCACCAAGCAAGCTTCGCTTTCGAGGCAATTTCACCACCACTCTCAACAACGCTAACAACCGCAGCTAGTGGACCAATTGCGTTCGCTACGTCATTCGAGCCGTGCGCGAATGCCATGGCACAAGCAGTCACAATCATCAAAATTGCGAATACTTTCTCAACGTTGGTGTAATGCATGTTTTTGTCAGCGGCAGGGTCAAATTTCAAACGTGAAATGAGAATTTTACCCAAGATACCAACAACGATACCGATACCAATGGCGAGTGAATACCCTTCAACACTGGTTAATTCGATACCAACGTGCTTCAAGCCTTTTTTGATTGTCACCAACGAAATCATGAAGCCTGTCAGTGCCATGTAAAAAGGCACATAGCGCTTTGCCATGTTCAATGGATTTTCACTATCAAAAATAAGCTTTTGAGCACTTAAGAAGACGAAGTAGGCGATAATACCTGCAATCATCGGCGTAATAACCCAGCTACCGATAATTCCCAGTACTGAACCCCAGTTTACCGACTCAACACCAACACCAACGGCTGAGAAGCCGACAATGGCGCCAATAATTGAGTGAGTGGTTGATACTGGCCAGCCCGCCCACGATGCAATTAACAACCAAGTGCCAGCTGCAAGCAGTGAACCGATCATGCCAAATACCAGCAATTCTGGGGTATCGACAAAATAGGCTGACTCAATAATACCTTTGCGAATAGTTGAGGTTACTTCACCACCAGCCAAATAGGCGCCAGCAAATTCAAAAATCATCGCAACAATAATGGCTTGCTTAATGGTTAAGGCTTTCGAACCAACGGATGTTCCCATGGCATTGGCGACGTCATTTGCACCAATACCCCAAGCCATAAATAAACCAAATACCGCCGCTAGCACGATCAATGTCATGCTATATGTGCTTAAAATATCCATCTAAATTACCCCGACTTAGACTCGTGCAAGCATGAGCTCAAAACGTGCACCCACGCGCTCGGCTAGGTCGGCTAAATCACCAACCCAATCTAAAATTTGATACAAGAACATGGCATCAAGCGGGTTCATATCCTGCTCAAGCGCACGCAACTGACGACGCAGCTTTACTTGCAGCGCATCAGTATCTTGCTCAATTTCGTCCAGTTCAGAAATCATTTTATCGACGATAGTCCGCTCACGGCCTTTAAAACCAACCTCAAGCAGGTCATCAAATTCACCGATGGTTTCTTTCGCTTTATCCGTTGCATCTAAACAACGCGACAAATACGCATCAAAACCTTCAACCATCGAGGCAGGAATTTGCATTTCACGACCAGTCATCAAGCCTGAAATATCTTTCGCTTTATTCGCTATGCGGTCTTGTTGCGATACCAATTCTAATAAATCGGTACGTTCAACGGGCATAAATAAACCGCCAGGGAGGTTCAATCGAATTTCGCGTTTAAGATCGTCTGCTGCTTTTTCTTTTTTGACGATTTCTTTGCGGTGAATTTCAGCTTCTTCCCAGTTACCGTCATAGACAGCTTGGAAAAAAGGTTTTAAGGTCATTGCACAATCGTGCACTTGATCAATATGCTCGATCATTGGTTTGATCGGTGACTTGGCAAATACACCAAGAAACGAATTTGCAGACATAAAAGTTCGCCTTTGTTGCTGCGGATATATACGTAAGTTAAACCTGATTTCAGGTGCGCGAATACTAACGAAGATTAATTAGTCACGCAAAGAATAATTTAACCATTGTGCTCAAACAATAACCTATCTATTGTGAATAAGTCACATTTCTTCAAGGAGAGACACCGAACATGTTTGAATGGATCATGATGCCCGAAGCTTGGCTCGCTTTATTAACGCTGACATTGCTCGAAATAGTTCTTGGTATCGACAATATCATTTTTATTTCCATACTCGTTGGTAGATTACCCGAGGCCCAGCGTCAGAAAGCGCGCCAAGTTGGTTTAATGCTCGCGATGGGAATGCGAATTGCATTGCTGTTGGCGATAGTCTGGGTTATGGGGCTGACGAAGCCGTTGTTTTCAATTCTCGAATTCTCATTTTCTGGGCGCGATTTGATCTTACTTGGCGGGGGACTGTTTCTTCTTGCCAAAAGTACGTTGGAAATTCATCACTCGCTTGAGGGAAGCGAAGCCGAAAAGTCAGCTGGGAAAGCTGCTACTTTTGGCGCAATTATCACGCAAATAGCGGTTATCGATATCGTGTTTTCGCTCGATTCAGTTATTACGGCCGTTGGATTAGTTGAGCATGTGAGTGTCATGATTATCGCCGTGGTTGTTGCGGTACTAGTCATGTTATTAGCAGCAAAATCAATTGGTGATTTTGTCGATGCCCACCCGACCATTAAAATGCTCGCGTTGAGTTTCTTAATTCTTATTGGCTTTACGTTGGTTGGCGAAGGTTTAGGATTCCACGTTCCAAAAGGCTACGTGTATTTTGCGATGGCGTTTAGCTTGGGCGTAGAACTACTGAATTTGCGAGTGCGAAAGCGTCGCGAGCCTGTTCACTTGAAGAAACGTATTGGCGACGGACATTAGTCCGTCGCTTTATCCGTCACAACACAACAAGCTTAGAAAGAGTAAACGAGGGTTACCGCTGTTTCGGTATCCAGCTTTTCTTTCGTTACATCTTCAAGATAGGAGTTGTGAGAGCCTGCTACTGAGAATTTCAACGCAAGCGAACTATTCACGTTCGCGGAAACAGAAATTTCTGCACGTGTCTTGGTGTTTTCTTCACCAACCTCAGTTGAGGCTAATGCATTGAACTTCGAGTTCTTCGAGATATCCCAAACAAGGTTACCCGCAAAACGCAAAATTGCACTGCTTTCTTGTTCTTGTGGAATTCCGCCAACAATTGGTTTATTGACCGAGTAACCAGGACCCACTTCATAGTCCGCATACAATGCTTCGCTATAGCGGTAGCGTGCACCATAACCCACAGCGAAAGTGCCTTGATACTCGTAACCACTGAATTTATCTTCTTCATATGAGCCAAAAACAAACACAGAAGAGCGACTTTCTGGCGCAAATTTGTAGTTACTTTGTGCTGACAGGAATGTCTTATCGCCGGTTAGAATCGTATCACCTGTCGCTTGATCTTGTTGTTCCGAGCGATAGTAATCAATGACCCCTTTGTGGCGCCAATTCTCAACATCGCGAGCAAGATTCAGCTTGGCCTTGAAGGTTTCAGTTTCGGTATTTCCTGAGGTGAACAGCAAGCCCAATTCTGCACTCGCGTCCCATTCCGTTTTTGTTTCAGTATCTAAATCACTGACATCGTCATACATAAAAATACTTGCCGACGCAGCTGAGCTAGCGAACCCAAAAGCCGTAGCTAGAGTTAATGATAATAATGTTAAGCGCACATGGACCCCCATCCGTTTTTCTTTGATTCGTCATTCCTAAGAAGCCTTAATTATTATACAGATTAAGGCTTCGCTTGCTAAGGGAGATTTAGTTCACTTTAGCGTCTAATTCGCCCCGTTCGTAGCGCTTAAACATGTCTTCAAGCGATATTACTTTAATTTTGCTGGCTTGACCTGCACAGCCAAACGCCTCGTAACGCGCCTTACAAATTTCGTACATAGCGTCAGTTGAAGCCTTCAAGTACTTACGCGGATCAAAGTTGCTGGTATTTTGTGCCAAGTGGCGACGAATCGCACCGGTTGAGGCCAAACGTAAATCGGTATCGATATTCACTTTACGTACACCGTGTTTGATGCCTTCAGCAATTTGCTCTACTGGTACACCGTAGGTTTCTGGAATTTCACCGCCAAACTCGTTGATTACCTTTAACCACTCTTGCGGTACTGATGATGAACCGTGCATGACCAAGTGCGTATTTGGAATGCGCTTATGGATTTCTTTGATGCGATCAATCGCCAAAATATCACCAGTTGGTGGACGCGAGAACTTATACGCACCATGCGAGGTTCCGCAAGCAATCGCCAACGCATCAACATTCGTTGCACGAACAAACTGTGCTGCTTCTTCTGGGTCGGTTAACAATTGGTCATGCGTTAATTTACCTTCTGCACCAACACCGTCTTCTTCGCCAGCTTCACCTGTTTCAAGCGAGCCTAAAACACCTAATTCGCCTTCAACCGAAACACCACAAGCGTGCGCCATGGCGACAGCTTCTTGGGTGACTTTCACGTTGTAGTCGTAGTCTGCTGGTGTTTTTCCATCTTCTTTCAACGAACCGTCCATCATCACTGAGCTGAAGCCAAGCTGAATTGAACGCTGACAAATAGCTGGCGAGGTGCCGTGATCTTGGTGCATAACCACTGGAATATGTGGCCACTCTTCAATTGCTGCCAAAATGAGGTGACGCAAAAATGGGGCTCCCGCATAGCTACGTGCGCCAGCTGAAGCTTGCACGATTACCGGGCTGTCGGTTGCATCTGCAGCTTCCATAATGGCGCGCATTTGCTCGAGGTTGTTCACGTTAAATGCAGGTACGCCGTAATTGTTTTCAGCTGCATGATCAAGCAACTGACGTAGTGAAATCAATGCCATGTAATGTTCTCCTAATTTCCTATTGGGTTTGGCGTATTAGCCGTTCAACGCGCGTTCTTCCAGAATCGCGACAGCAGGTAATTTTTTACCTTCTAAAAACTCTAAAAAGGCACCGCCACCGGTTGAGATGTAGCTGATTTTATCAGCGATGCCGTACTTATCAATTGCTGCAAGTGTATCGCCACCACCAGCAATCGAAAACGCTGGGCTGTTGGCAATAGCGTGAGCGAGAGCTTTGGTGCCTTCACCGAATTGATCGAATTCAAATACTCCAACAGGACCATTCCACACAATCGTACCGGCTTGTTCAAGAATCTTTGCAAAAGCGGATGCAGTATCTGGACCAATATCAAATACCATGTCATCGGCGGCAATACTGTCGACAGATTTAGTTTCTGCATTAGCTTCAGCGCTAAACTCTTTACCAGTAACCACGTCGCTTGGGAGTGGGATATCTCCACCCTTTGCTTGCGCCGCGGCGACAAGACGCTTGGCTTCATCAATTAAGTCTTCTTCGTACAATGACTTACCAACGTTATGGCCGGCGGCAGCAATAAACGTATTGGCTATACCGCCACCAACAATCAATTGATCCACAACGTTAGATAATGATTCCAGAACCGTGAGTTTAGTTGAAACTTTCGAACCACCCACAATGGCTACCAGCGGACGAGCTGGGTTCGCAAGCGCTTTACCAAGTGCATCCAGTTCTGCAGCCAATAACGGGCCGGCACACGCAACATCCGCGAATTTCGCAACGCCATGCGTTGAGGCCTGCGCACGGTGAGCAGTACCAAATGCATCCATCACGAACACATCACACAGAGCTGCTAGCTTTTGTGCCAAGACATCATCGTTTTTCTTTTCACCTTTATTGAAGCGAATGTTTTCAAACACCACCACTTCGTTGCTATTGACTTCGATACCATCAAGATAATCTTTCGCAAGGCGAACCGGCACGTCTAATGCGTCGTTTAAGTAGTCAACGACAGGTTGCATAGAGAACTCAGCGTCGTACACACCTTCTTCTGGGCGACCTAAATGTGACATCACCATCACTTTTGCGCCGGCATCAAGTGCTGCTTGGATAGTCGGCATTGCTGCACGTAAACGTGCATCAGAGGCGACCTTGCCATCCTTAATCGGTACGTTTAAATCTTCGCGAATAAGAACTCGCAATCCTTCAAGATCCAAATCCGCCATGGTAATTACAGCTGACATATCTTTGCCTCGTCTAATAATTTCAATTCAGTAACTAATTCCTAGCAAGCATTACTTGCGCGGTATCTAACATGCGGTTTGCAAATCCCCACTCGTTATCGCACCAACACAATACTTTAATGAGTCGCTTATCAGCGACGCGTGTTTGGGTGCCATCGACAATGCTCGAACGCGGGTCATGGTTAAAATCAATCGATACCAATGGCTCTTCCACGAAACCTAATATACTTGCCATCGGGCCGCGTGCTGCGTCAGATAGCACTTCATTGACATGTGTCACGGTTACCGATGTATTGACCGTTACGCTCAAATCCATGGCTGTAACATTGGTTGTGGGCACGCGCACTTGGATTGCTTCAAAACGCCCCGCAAACTTCGGCAAAATTCGTTCAATACCGCGCGCGAGTCGCGTATCGACCGGAATAATCGAACGCCCAGCAGCGCGCGCTAACCGCGGGTCAGTATGATAGGCATCGATGACTTGTTGATCATGCATTGCTGCATGAATCGTAGTGATAGCGCCACTGTCGATACCAAACGCATCATCGAGCACCTTAATAACTGGCACAATACAGTTCGTGGTACAAGAGCCATTTGATACCCATTTATGCTGGGCTTCAATGGCATCTGAGTTCACGCCGTAAATTGCGGTAAAATCTAAATCTGCACTACCCGGCTGCGAAAAGAGCACCTTTGGAACGCCGGCTTTTTCATAGGCAGCGCCATGCTCAGGGTCACCATGAACACCAGTACAATCTAAAACCAAGTCGAGTCCTAAATCACGCCAATTCAAATTTTGAATTTCGCTTTCTGCTGACACGACAATGCGATCACCGCCAACCTCAAGATGATGTTCATCACGCACAGCAACTGGGCTTTGAAAACGACCATGACTGGTATCGTATTTTAATAAGTGTGCCATCGCCTCAACCGGTGCCAGCTCATTAATCGCAACAACTTCCATATGGTTGCGATAACCACGCTCGTACAAAGAGCGCAGCACACTGCGCCCAATACGTCCAAATCCATTGATACCAATACGAGCTGGTTTTACACCCATGCGCTTAATAGTTCCTTCGCTGCCGCAACAACGTTCTCAGTTGTGAAACCAAAATGCTTGAACAAGTCGCCGGCTGGTGCTGATTCGCCAAAGCTTGTCATACCGATAATACGACCATTCAAGCCGACATATTTGTACCAGTAATCGGCAATACCCGCTTCAACCGCTATCCGCTTCACAACAGAACTTGGTAACACTTGTTCACGATAGTTAGCATCTTGCTGCTCAAACACATCCGTTGCCGGCATTGAAACAACACGTACCTGATGCCCTGATGCTTGCAACGTTTTCGCTGCGCTTACGGCGAGTGCAACTTCAGAACCTGTGGCAATCAGAATCAACTCAGGCGTGTGTTCACAATCAAATAAAACATAACCGCCACGCTCGATATTGTTAAGCTGGTCTTTATCACGCTGCTGTTGAGCCAAATTCTGACGGCTGAAAATCAACGACGTCGGCCCATTCTTGCGCATTAATGCGTACTTCCAAGCAACTGCTGACTCAACTTGGTCACATGGGCGCCACGTGCTCATGTTTGGTGTCATACGTAAGCTTGCAATTTGCTCCACCGGTTGATGGGTTGGCCCGTCTTCACCAAGACCTATTGAATCGTGGGTATACACGAAAATACTTTGTTGTTTCATCAGTGCGGCCATGCGGACAGCGTTGCGCGCATATTCCATGAACATCAAAAAGGTTGCGCCATATGGCGTAAAACCGCCATGCAGTGCGATACCGTTCATAATCGCCGACATTCCAAATTCACGCACGCCATAGAACACGTAATTACCGCTAGCGTCGTCTTTGCTAATACCTTTTGAGCCGTTCCATAAGGTTAAGTTTGAGCCAGCTAAGTCAGCAGAACCACCAAGCAGCTCAGGCAATAGTGGACCATAGGTATTCAATGCATTCTGTGATGCTTTACGGCTCGCAATATCCGCTGGTTCGGCTTGCAATTTCGCAATATAAGCATCGGCTTGTGCAACAAAATCACTTGGTAGATCACCTACTAAGCGACGTTTTAATTCAGCCGCTAACTCAGGATATTCACTTGCATAGGCGTTAAAGCGTTGTTGCCATTCAGCTTCTGCTGAAGCGCCCGCCTCTTTCGCTGACCATGCTTCGTAAACATCTGCCGGAATTTCAAATAGCCCGTGTTGCCAGCCTAATTGTTTACGCGCTGCCGCAATTTCATCCGCACCCAATGGCGCGCCATGACAGCTTTCTGTGCCTTGCTTGTTCGGCGCACCAAAGCCAATAATAGTTTTACAGATAATCAGCGTTGGCTTGCTGGTTTCGGCACGAGCGGCTTCAACGGCGGCTTTCACTGCCGAGGCGTCATGCCCATCAACATCAGCAATGACATGCCAGTTATAAGCTTCAAAGCGTTTCACCGTATCATCGGTAAACCAACCTTCAACCTCACCGTCAATTGAAATGCCGTTATCGTCATAAAATGCGATTAATTTTCCAAGGCCTAACGTTCCAGCTAGCGAACATGCTTCATGAGAAATACCTTCCATCAAGCAGCCGTCGCCAAGAAACGTATAGGTGTAGTGATCAATGACGTCGTGACCTGGACGATTAAATTGTGCCGCTAAGGTTTTTTCGGCAAGCGCCATACCAACCGCGTTAGTCACACCTTGTCCGAGTGGGCCCGTTGTGGTTTCAATACCTGGCGCATAACCATACTCAGGGTGACCTGGTGTTTTTGAGTGCAATTGACGGAAATTTTTTAATTCATCAAGACTAAGTTCATAGCCCGTGAGGTGTAAAAGTGAATAAATTAACATCGAGCCGTGACCATTTGATAAAACAAACCGGTCACGGTCGGCCCAATTCGGGTTGGCAGGGTTATGTTTTAAGAAGTCACGCCACAGCACTTCGGCGATATCCGCCATGCCCATAGGCGCGCCCGGATGCCCAGAATTCGCTTGCTGCACGGCATCCATGCTTAACGCACGAATAGCATTGGCTAGGTATTTTCGCTCAGTTACTGCTGTTGTCATAACAAACCCCGAATTTTAGCGTAAGGAAAAATGCACAAATGGTGCGCGTATTCTCCACAATTCGGGGCTTTGACGCAAATTAGATATCAGCTCGGAGCGCTTCAACCTTATCCGTTTTTTCCCACGGGAACTCATCACGACCGAAGTGGCCATAAGCCGCGGTTGGCTGATAAATTGGGCGTTCGAGGTCGAGCATTTGAATTAAACCGTATGGGCGCAGGTCAAAATGCTTACGTACTAAAGCAATCAATTTTTCTTCGCTGTGCGCACTGGTTCCGAACGTTTCAATGCTAATTGAGGTCGGCTCTGCAACACCAATGGCATACGATACTTGAATTTCAAGGCGTTCAGCTAAACCTGCTGCGACTAAATTTTTCGCCACATAACGTGCAGCATAAGCGGCACTGCGATCCACTTTTGACGGATCTTTACCAGAGAATGCACCACCACCATGACGTGCCATACCACCGTACGTATCAACGATAATTTTACGACCGGTTAAACCACAATCGCCCATTGGCCCGCCGATGACAAACTTGCCAGTTGGGTTGATAAAGATACGCTCTTGGCTTTTCGGGAACCACTCTTCAGGTAATACTGGTTTGATAATCGTTTCAATCACCGCTTCGCGGAGATCCTTTTGGCTGATATCTTGATGATGTTGCGTAGATAACACGACCGCATCGATTCCCACCGGACGGCCATCTTCATAAATAAAGGTTAACTGAGATTTCGCATCAGGGCGCAACCACGGCAATGTCCCATTTTTGCGAACTTCTGCTTGGCGCTGCACTAAACGATGTGCGTAAGTGATTGGTGCTGGCATCAGCACGTCTGTTTCATTCGAGGCATAGCCAAACATCAAACCTTGGTCGCCAGCACCTTGCTCTTCTAACGAGCCACGATCAACCCCTTGGTTAATATCTGGTGATTGCTTACCAATGGCATTGAGTACCGCACACGAGTCCGCATCAAAGCCCATGTCCGAGTGCACATAGCCAATGTCCCGAACCGTGTTACGCGTGATTTCTTCAATATCGACCCAAGCGTTGGTATTGATTTCACCACCAACAAGTACCATGCCAGTTTTCACATAGGTCTCACAGGCAACACGTGCGCGTGGGTCTTGGGTAAGTATCGCATCAAGTACCGCGTCAGAAATTTGGTCGGCAATTTTGTCTGGATGACCCTCTGATACTGATTCAGAAGTGAATAAATGCTGTGCCATGCTTTGCAATCTCTAATCAAAGTTGGGAAGAAAAAAGTGGGCGTAGTTTAACTGAACCACGCCCACTTTTCTACATTTAGACGTCTAAAAGTCTTTATTTCTGTTTTAACGTCGCCATATCAATAACAAAGCGATACTTCACGTCGCTTTTGAGCATGCGCTCATACGCTTCGTTAATGTCATCCATAGCAATCATTTCAATGTCTGAGGTGATGCCATGCTCCGCACAGAAATCCAGCATTTCTTGGGTTTCTGCAATACCACCAATTAACGAGCCAGCTAAGCTGCGACGTTTGGCGATTAAGTTATAAACTGCCGGTGACGGATGTGATTCTGCCGGAACACCCACCAATGTCATGGTGCCATTTAGACGCAATAACGTGAGGTAGGCATCCAGATCGTGTGGCGCTGCCACCGTGTTAAGAATGAAGTCTAGGCGATTACGCCACGCTTTCATTTGCTCTTCGTCTTTTGAAATCACCACATGATCTGCACCAAGACGTTTGGCATCATCAACTTTGCTTGGTGATGTGGTAAATAGCACTACTTCAGCTCCCATCGCCTTCGCTATTTTCACCGCCATATGGCCAAGCCCACCTAAGCCAACCACACCAACTTTATGGCCTTCACGCACACCCCAGTGACGTAATGGCGAATAAGTCGTGATACCAGCACAAAGTAGCGGCGCAACGCCAGCGAGATCAAGCTTGTCGGATACTTTTAAAACGAAATCTTCGTCAACGGTAATGCGATTCGAATAACCACCGAATGTCACACCACCCGAGTGTTTGTCTTCACCGTTATAGGTTCCAACAAAACCATTATCGCAATATTGCTCGTAGCCATCTTCACAGTTGGCACAAGTGCGGCATGAATCCACCATGCAACCCACACCAACGGTATCGCCAACTTGGTACTTTGTGACCTTACTGCCAACGCGCGTCACCTTGCCGACAATTTCATGGCCCGGCACACATGGAAACACTGTTCCACCCCACTCGTTACGAGCTTGGTGTAAATCAGAGTGACAAACGCCGCAGTAGGCTATCTCTATTTCAACATCGTTCGCGGTCGGGTCACGACGCTCGAACTCGAAATATTCAAGCGGCTTATCGGCTGCTTGGGCCGCAAATCCTAATGCTTTTGGCATGTTTACTCCTTAGTTTTCACCGTATAACAATGCTTCATTCACGGTTTGGGTTAATGGGTGATAGCCTGGTTTCGCTTGCTCATAGACTTCTCGCGCCCATTTTAAATTATCTGGTGTTTTCGCTAATTCACGGTAAAGCGGGCTCACCAATTTATTCCGTCCGATAGTTAGCAAGTAACTACGCAATCTCTCACGTGCTGGTTCATATTTTTTCACAATCGCGAGTTTTAACCAGGCGTGTGCAATTTCACTATTCTGGCTCTCAGTTAAGCTAAATTCGCGGTCGAGGCGCGCCATGTTGTTCGCTGAAATATCCAGTGGCAGGTTATTAATAAAGTGCAACCACTCATGGGTGGTCCACGCATCGGTTTGTAATTGACCACCTTTCAGCCAACGTTGCATCTGCTGCTCTACTTGAGCGAACGCATCGGAGTTCGGTTTAGGGGCGTCTTCTGGTAAACCTGGCTCATGCAACCACTCATTGATTTTACTCATGGCGACGGTGTTTGGTTTTTTATCGAGGAGTTCACGTTTTAAGTAAGTTTTAAATTGCTCGGTTGAAATACTCTGAAACGCAAAATCATCAAAGTACTGGCGCAAAAACTTATCGAACATCTCACGACCAAATTTTTGCTCGAGGTAAACCAAAAACAATTGGCCCTTCACATAAGGAACTTGCGAGAAAACGTCATCAGGGTGACGGGTACCTAAATCGATATTAAGAACAGTATCCTGCGGTCTTAGACGCTCTAAGTCGCCCAGCAAGTCTTGATACCCGAGCGCGAGTTCCATATTCGCGCGACGCTCACCAAACAAAGCTTCCATGATGCGGTTTTCAACGTAGCTGGTGAAGCCTTCGTTAATCCAAAGATCTCGCCAACTCGCATTGGTCACAAGATTACCGGACCAACTATGGGCTAGTTCATGTGCAATCAAATTCACTAAACTGCGATCGCCAGCCACAACCGTTGGGGTAATAAATGATAAGCGCGGATTCTCCATACCACCAAACGGAAAGCTCGGCGGCAGAATCAGTAAATCGTATCGATCCCAGCGATATGGCCCGTACATCGCTTCCGTTGTTTCAATCATTGCCGGAGTATCCGCAAACTCCCAAGCAGCATCATCTAAAATGTACTGTTCGGCGAATACTGCGACATTATCGCTTATTGATTTAATGGCTAAGTCACCGGCGGCAATCGCAATTAAGTACGGCGGAATTGGCTGAGGCATGGTGAATTCATAGGTACCAGGGCGCTCATCGCTCAAGCTGTTGTCAGCACTCATCACCGCCAACAGGTCTTTCGGTGTGGTAATGGTGGCGTTGTAGGTCAACCGCAACGCTGGGCTGTCTTGAATCGGAATCCAGCTACGTGAGTGTATCGGTTGTGACTGACTAAACATGAACGGGTGCTGTTTACCCGCCGTCTGCTCTGGTGTGAGCCATTGCAAGCCACTTGCGGTTGGTGCGGTTTGGTAATGAATACGTACTTTTTTAGCCACGCTACCAATATCAACAATGAGTTCGCGCCCAAGGCTTGGATGCACATCGCCTAACGTGAATTTCGTCGGTTGCCACTGATCATTAACAAGCAGTTCGGCACGCTCAATCGTTAAGTCACTAGTATCAAGATACAGTTGGGTAGTCTCGTCGTGACGCGCCAAGGTATAGGTTGCATGACCTTTCAATTTACGCGCTTCGAAATCAACGGTTAAATTGAGATCGAGGTGAGGTGTTGATACTTGGTTCAATCGTGCGTAACTGTGCACATCTTCAGCTTGTGCAGGGCTACCTACCAGCAAAGCTACAACAAAGCTCAACGACATTACGAATCGCGACAGATACATGTAATTCATCTCCTTGGTTATCACGCTTGAACCATGATCGGTTGGATGTTCAACAAAATCAAATTTTTTCAAGCTGTCAAACTTTCCGCTGAATGATAAGATGCAAACAACTTTGGATACACAGAAGGGTTTACCTTTCATGCGCATTCCACGCATTTACCAAGCCGCCTCGAGCCATTGGGCCATCGGCGAAACGATTGAGCTTGAAGCCGATGCAGCGAATCATGTTGGTCGCGTTCTACGCATGAACGCAGGACAGCAACTTGAACTTTTTAATGGTGACGGCAGTAATTATGCTGCGACAATTATTGAATCGTCAAAGCGCTCGGTTGTGGTGCAAATCGAAGATATGGAAGCCAATGCAACGGAATCAGCTGTGCACATTCATCTCGCCCAGGGTATTTCGCGAGGCGACCGCATGGATTTTGTGCTGCAAAAATCGGTGGAATTAGGCGTCGCTGAAATCACGCCGCTATTTACGGAACGCTGTGGGGTAAAGCTCAGCGGCGAGCGCTTGTTGAAAAAACAACAACAATGGCAAAAAATAGTAATCGCCGCGTGTGAACAAAGTGGCCGCAGCAAGGTTCCAACAGTACATACGCCAGTGTCATTCAACCAATGGTTGACGCAGTTGCCCGAAGGGCTTCGCTTAACACTTGACCCTTATGCTGAAAAGCCTCTGCGCGATCTCGCCGAACAACCGAAGAAGTTGACGCTTTTTATCGGCCCTGAGGGTGGTCTCACCGAGCAAGAAGTGACAAGCGCCAGTGAACATAGCTTTTTACCGGTTCGCCTTGGCCCTCGTATTCTGCGCACCGAAACGGCTGCACTAACGGCTTTAAGTATTATTCAATATCAATTTGGCGACCTCGCCTAACTGTTGGCTAGACGATTGATTAGCCTAATTAAGGAATTCTAATGAAACTTGCGATGATAATGGACCCGATTGAATCGGTTAAAACCTACAAAGACACAAGTTTTCGTTTGCTGCTTGAGGCTCAGGCACGTGACTACGAAATCTACTATCTCACCATGAATGATTTATCACTCATTGAAGGTGAACCAATGGGTAATGCTCGGTCTGTGCAAGTCGTTGATCAACCGACAGATTTTTTCACGCTGGGCGAACCGACGGAAATGAACTTAGGCAGCTTTGATGTCATTTTAATGCGCAAAGACCCTCCGTTTGATACCGAGTTCGTTTATGCGACGTACTTATTAGAACTCGCCGAGCGTCGCGGAGCATTGGTGGTGAACAAGCCGCAGAGTTTGCGCGACTGTAACGAAAAACTATTTACCGCGTGGTTCTCAGATCTCACGCCACCAACTATCGTCACCCGTCGCGCTGAGCAAATTCGTGCATTCCACGAGCAGCACCGTGACATTATCTTAAAACCATTAGACGGCATGGGTGGCGCTTCAATTTTCCGCGTTCGCGATGATGGCACCAATTTAGGTGTGATTATTGAAACGTTAACCCATCACGGTCAGCAGTTCGCGATGGTACAAAAATACCTGCCCGAAATTGCTGACGGTGATAAACGCATTTTAATCATCGATGGCGAGCCAATGCCGTATTCCCTCGCTCGCATTCCATCAGCGGGTGAAACGCGAGGTAATTTAGCTGCTGGTGGCAGCGGTCGCCCGCAACCACTGAGCGAATCAGACTGGGAGCTTGCGCGCCAAGTTGGGCCAGAATTAAAGCGCCGTGGTTTAACCATCGTCGGGTTAGATGTGATTGGCGATCGCGTGACAGAAATTAATGTCACCAGTCCTACTTGTATGCGTGAAATTGAAGCCGCATATGATATTAATATCGCAGCTAAAGTTTTTGAGGCCATTGAGCGCCAACTTGGCTTGTGTTGATTGTCGTAAACATCATGCTGTTGCGGAGAAGTTGAACGGATGGAAACCTTACAAAGCCTGCAAAATCACTTTTTAATTGCCATGCCGAGCATGGATGACCCGTATTTTGCGCGCACGGTCACCTATATTTGTGAACATAATGCGGAAGGCGCCATGGGGCTCATCATTAATCAACCGGTGGAACTGAGCGTCGAAGATTTATTGGAAAAGCTCGAAATTGTGATCCCAGAGCATAATCAACGCCTTGACGGCCCTGTTTATTCGGGGGGCCCGCTGGCTCGTGACCGTGGTTTTGTGTTGCACTCGACGGACCAAAACTGGCGCAGTTCGGTACAATTGAGCGACGATGTTGTCATTACCACCTCAAAAGATATTCTTGAGGCTATGGGTAAAGGCAATATGCCAAGTGACTACTTACTTACCTTAGGCTATGCGGGCTGGGAGGCTGGTCAACTCGAGCGTGAGCTAGCCGAGAATAGTTGGCTGACCATCCCTGCTGATAGCGACATCTTGTTTCACACTCCGAGCAAAGAACGCTGGCAAAAAGCCGTAAAGAAATTAGGCATTCAAACCTGGCAGCTCGGCCCTGATGTGGGGCATGCATGAGCCAAGTTATCGGCTTCGATTTTGGCACTCACAGTATTGGTGTGGCGGTTGGTCAAACAATTACCGGTACCGCCTCACCTCTTGCCGCACTCAAGGCTAAAGATGGCCAGCCGAATTGGGATGCGGTCGAAAAGCTGATCAAAGAATGGCAACCTGAGTTTCTGGTGGTTGGCTTACCGCTGAATATGGATGGCACTGAGCAACCGCTCACCGATCTTGCCCGCAAGTTTGCGAACCGACTCCATGGCCGATTTGGCGTTCGCGTGGTACTACAAGACGAGCGCCTCACTACCGTAGCAGCGAAAGAAACGCTATTTGGCCGCGGCGGCTATAAACAATTGCAAAAGGGCAAAGTTGATAGCGCCGCTGCTCAGTTAATTCTCGAAGACTACTTCAACCAAAATTAAAGATTCTCTTCTGCGTATTGTGCCAATGAACTACGCACAACCCCGTTAAGATTGACCGTCGCACTGCCTGGATAGTCTTTAAAGCGCTCCACGATATAAGTTAAACCTGACGTAACTGCGGTCAAATAATAACTATCAATCTGCGCTAAGTTACCCGAACAAATAATTTTAGTACCGGTACCGCAGCGAGTAATGATTGTTTTCAACTGCGATGCGGTAAGGTTCTGCGATTCATCCAACAACACAATCGCGTTCTGAATGCTGCGACCACGCATAAAGTTGAGTGATTTGAACTGAATATTTGCCTTGTTCATGATGTAATTCAAGCTAGATTCCATACTTTCATCATGCTTGTGCAATACTTCTAGCGAGTCAGTAATCGCCGCCAACCAAGGTGCCATTTTCTCTTCTTCTGTGCCCGGCAAATAACCAATCGACTCAGCAATTTCAGGTGTATTCCGTGTCACAATGATTTTCTCATAAATACCCTGCTCAACGACTAATTCCAATGCCGAAGCTAACGCTAAAAGGGTTTTACCGCTGCCTGCAGGCCCCGTCAGAATGACAAGATCAATCGCCGGGTCAAGCAACGCATTCATTGCCATCGCTTGGTAAATGTTCTTCGGTTGGATGCCCCAAGCCCGATAACTCATCATGCGTTCAAAGCCAATGTCATGAAGACGCACGTGTTGGTTATCGTAACCGACGACCTTCGCCGCAAAATGTTCGGTTTGATCAATGATGTATTGGTTACGAAATACTGTGGGCAATACTTCGCGTTCCACTTCATGAAAGGTTTCACGTCCCTCTTGCGCGCTGGTTACCTCACCGACGTGTTCCCAGAAATCACCTTCAATTTCGACAAAACCTTTTGATAAGAAGCGAATGTCATCAATTAATTGGTCGGTGCGGTAATCCTCCACATGCTTAACTCCAGCGCCTTTGGCTTTGAGTCGCATGTTGATATCTTTGGTAACCAGAACCACTTTGGTTTTGGGGTGCTGATGCTGAATTGCTAGTGCCGACTGAATAATTCGGTGGTCGTTCTCTGACAGGTTAAGCACCGCATCTTGCTGTTTTAACTGATAGTCTGGAAATATTGCCAAGGTGCCTTGTGCTTGGTGAGCACCTTGCATATTGCTCAACGGAACCCCCGCAATAATTTGTTCTGGCGTCGCATCTTTCAATGCATTTTCCAGCGAGCGAATTGCCGTTCGCGCCTCACGACTCACGTCTTTATGGCGATCTTTAATATTATCGAGTTCTTCTAACACCACCATTGGAATCACAACGTGGTGTTCATCAAAATTCAAAAACGCGAGGGGTTCATGGAGGAGAATGTTGGTATCAAGCAGGTAATACTTTGGAACGGTTTCAGTCATAATGGACCTCAAGCTACGTTGATATTTTAGTGATTGTGATAACGTGCCATTCATTTCTAAGACTAGCCTAACTTTTATGAAAATGGTGTGAATATTGAAATAATTTTCGCTACCATGTGCGCCCTTTTTATCGACTATGCTGTATAGGTCATTTATTCATGGTAGCGAACGCAACATCAATGCAATTTATTCCTGGTCAACGCTGGCTCAGCGAAACCGAAATGGAGCAAGGCTTAGGTATGGTAAGTCAGCTTCAAGGACGCATGGTGACGGTGTTATTTCCCGTTACCGGCGAGTTTCGCCACTATGCGATGAATGAAGCGCCACTTGCGCGCTATCGTTTGCTGGTTGATGAGCAAGGTCATCATGGTGATGGCTGGTCTTTTCGTGTGACTCAAGTTGACGAGCAAGATGGACTGTTAACCTACCATGGTATTCGTGATGACAGCGACGAAGCTGTTGTCGTACCCGAAGCGCAGCTTGCAGCACAAGTCGCCACTAATCATCCGCTAACACGCATTCTTGCAGGCAAAGTCGATCGCCTCGATATGTATCAGTTGCGTCAGCAAGCACAGCAGCACCTGCACAACTGGCAAAGTAGCCCTGCAGCTGGGTTAATCGGTGCACGAGCCGATCTATTACCGCACCAGCTTTATGTTGCGAGTCAAATAGCCGATCGTCATCATCCTCGCGTTTTGCTCGCCGATGAAGTGGGCCTTGGTAAAACCATTGAAGCCGGTTTGATACTGCAACGACGCCTATTAACTGGGCGCAGTGAGCGCATCTTAATTGTGGTGCCAGACAGTCTTGCTCATCAATGGTTAGTCGAGCTACTGAGGCGATTTAACTTAGGCTTTAGCCTATTTGATGTTGAACGATGTGAGCAAGCGGCCCTTGATGGCGATGCCATTTTCGCGAGCGAGCAACTCGTTTTAATTCCACAGTCGTTACTTGCAAACCCGATTTGGTCTGGCGAGTTATTTGAAGTGAGTTGGGACTTACTTATTGTTGATGAAGCTCACCAACTTGCTCCTACAGAAAAGAGCTTTGCATTGCTGCAACAACTTACCCAGCACATTCCGAGTGTGTTGCTGTTAACCGCGACGCCAGAGCAAGCCGGGTTAGAGGCCCATTTCGCGCGCCTGCAACTATTAGATCCTGATCGGTTTAATGATTTCGAGGCGTTTATTGAAGAACAAGAAAGCTATCAAGCACTCGTTCCAAAAGCTGAAGCCTTAGCTAACAGCGGGCAGTTGGAAGCGCTGGATGAGTTATTAGACAGCTATGGCACTGGACGCGTGATGTTTCGCAACAGCCGTCGTCACATTGGTGGTTTCCCGAATCGCCATCTGCAGGTTACAGAGCTGGATGAAGGTGATGCACTACTCAAACGCTTTGAATGGCTGGTTGCCCTGCTTAAATCACACAAAAATGAAAAGTTTGTACTCATTTGTAAAAGCAGCGAATTGGTTTTGGCACTGCATGAGATGTTGCGCGTACAACAAGGTATTCATGCCGCAGTATTTCACGAAGGACTAAGCTTAGTTGAGCGCGACCGTGCTGCCGCCTACTTTGCCAGCCCTGAAGATGGCTGTCAGTTACTTCTGTGTTCTGAAATTGGGAGCGAAGGGCGTAACTTCCAGTTTGCTCAACACCTGATCCTGTTCGACCTACCGCGGCATCCTGATTTATTGGAGCAACGAATTGGCCGGCTTGATAGGCTCGGCCAAAAAGATGACATTTACATTCATGTGCCAGTGGTTGCGAATAGCGCCGAACAAATCTTGTTTGCTTGGTATGAAGCCATGAATGCCTTCACCCAAACCAATGCTATTGGCGCCATGTTACACCAACACTTTGCGCCAGCGCTTGAGCAATTAATTGATAGCCAAGCCAATGCCGATTTTGATCAGGACTTGTTCGAAACGACGCTGCAAGAAACGCGTGACTTGGCCGCTAAGATGCGCGTTGCAGCAGACGCAGGGCGCGATCGCTTGCAAGAACTCAACGCGTTTCGTCCACATCAAATGAACACGTTACTAGAAGCGATTAAAACGATTCAACAAGCAGCTGAACTCGAGCTGTTTATGTTGTCGTTTTGGGATCGCTTTGGCCTCGAGTTCGATCGACTGAATGACGAGAGTGGTTGGCTCTATCCAACTGAGCAAATGCGTATACCAATGGCCGGATTACCTGAAGAAGGTTTGACAGTAACCTTCTCTCGTTCTTATGCATTAGCGCATGAAGACGTCACATTCTTGAGCTGGGATCACCCACTGGTGCAGCAAGCGCTTGAATTATTAACGCGTGACACCTTTGGTAGCACCGCAGTCGCACTACTGCAAAACCGTGCGTTAACCGCTGGTGCATGGTTTATTGAACTGCAGTTCAGCAGTGTCGTCTTGGCGCCAAAGCAACTCGCCGTACAGGAATTTTATCCGCATCATAGCTTCCGCGTTCTACTGGACGGTCAAGCACGCGATTTAACCGACAAAGTGGCGCCGGGCGTCTTGGATAAACACCTCCAGTTCCTCGATAAAAAACAAGCACGATTGTTACTTAAGCAATTACGCTCTGAGTGCCAGCAAGCTATTCAAACGGCTTGGAAACCAGCGGAGCTGCAGCAACAAAAGGCTATCGAACGTGCTGCAGAACAAGTCAATACTCAGCTTTCTACGGATTTAAATCGCTTACTCAAGTTACAACAAACGAATCCGTTAGTTCGGGAGAGCGAAATTGCAGCAGTTAAGCAGCGCCGCGAGGAGCTTCTTGCAGCCTTTGAGCAGCCATTGTTGCAGCTTGATTCAGTGCGCATCATGGTGAATATGCCAGCATGACATTATTGCACTATTCACCACCGACAACGCCATATTTAGACATTATCTATAATGACAACGATGTGGTGGTAATCAACAAACCCAGCGGCTTACTTAGTGTTCCTGGAAAAGCCCCCGAGCATCGCGATTCGGCATGGTTTCGTCTCGAACGCAGTTGTCCACAAGTTCGCATTATTCATCGCTTGGATATGGCCACATCAGGGTTGTTGGTGTTTGCGCGAAATAAAGTGGCGCAAGCATCGCTGCAACGTCAGTTTGAACGCCGCACGGTGGGTAAACGTTATCGAGCTTTTGTTTGGGGGAAGTTACCTGCGCAGCGTGGCGCGGTCGACCTCGCATTGCGTTGTGATTGGCCAAATCGACCACGGCAAATGGTTGATTTGGTTCTTGGCAAGCCCGCACTCACACTCTATCAAGTGATTGGCGAACATGCGCATGGCGATATTGTCGCATTGACACCTTATACCGGCCGTTCGCATCAACTGCGGGTTCACATGCAAGCACTAGGCACCCCAATACTTGGTGATAAATTCTATGCGACCGCTGAAGGGTACGCCGCTGCAGAACGATTGCTGTTGCACGCGGAACACTTAGCGTTTGATCATCCCTCCAGCGGCGAACGTTTGACGTTTAACTGCCCTGCCGACTTTTAATGAGTTCGTAAGCTGCTTGAATTTGCTGCGCTTTGGCGCGCGCTGATTCACGCATTTCCGGCGGTAAACCTTGTGCAGCAAGCTTATCCGGATGATGCTTGTTCATTAATTTACGATAGGCTTTTTTCACCTCAGAAAAACTCGCTGAGCGGCTCATACCCAACACTGCGTAGGCATCATCAAGTTGGTTCGCCGTTGTTTGCTGACTGTACTGCTGCGAACTACCACCCGTTCCAAATCGCTGCCCGGCTTGTGCCATTTGCAATAAGATATCCAGTTGAGCACGACGAAATCCGAGTGCTTGGGTTACTTTTAGTAAAACATCGTACTCGGCTTGATCAAGCTGGCCGTCGTGCAGCGCAATGGTGAGTAACTGTTCAAGGAAAAACTGCAACAAATCGCGCCGCCACGCTAATTGAGAACGCAGTTGCTGAACCCGTTGGGTTAACGGAAAGTCCGATTGCTTGCCTTGGCGAAAACTCTCTTGAGCTTCAACGCGAGCTTCTTCTGAGAGCTGCAAATGGTCCATCAGGCGCGTCACATAATCAATATCTTGCTCAGTAACACGGCCTTTGGATTTCGCTAAATGCCCTAATACCGCAAACAATGTACTCACGAATTGCTGCGGCTGCGTGTTGTTCTGCTGCATCGCACGAGTCAGTGATTTATCAAACCAATGGCCAATCATTAGCCCGAGCAATAGGCCGATAAATCGCGCAAATAAAAAGCCGAAAAAGCCGCCGAGAATTTTACCCCAAATCATGGGTGCTCCTGTAATTGTGCTAAGCGCTCGGGAGTGCCAACATCGGTCCACTCCGCAGAAATAACAGATGCTGCGATCTGTTCATTCATAATACCGCTGTCTAGAAAGGGGCGCAGTCGAACAAACGCTTCACTACCTGGTTGGTAGGTTTGAAATAACTGCGGCGAAAACAATCCCATGCCTGTATAGGTATAGGTTTGAGCTGTCTCTGTTGCGGATTGTAACATGCCACCTCGAACTGCAAAGTCGCCGCGCGCATTATGTGGCGGGTTTTGCGCGAGCAATAGATGAGCAGCCACGCCATCAGGAAGCTTGCGTGGTAACTCGCTGAAGTCTAATGTGGTGAAAATATCACCGTTGATTAACCAGAATGGTTCGTTGCCGAGCATGGGCAACGCTCGAATGATGCCACCAGCGGTTTCTAATCCGCCCTGCGGCTCTGGTGAATACAGAATCTCCAGGCCAAATTGCTTGCCGCTACCGAGAGTTTGCTCTAACTGCTCACCCAACCATGCATGGTTAATCACCACTTGCTGAACGCCCTGTGCGGCAAGTTTTTCCAAATGGTAGACAATCAACGGTTTATCACGCACTTTCAGCAGTGGCTTCGGTGTCGTGTCCGTCAGTGGCCGCATTCGCTCACCGCGGCCAGCAGCTAAGATCATTGCTCGCACTAGATGCGCTCCTGCAGTGCAGGTTGAATCTGTTCTGCGAGCCAACGCCGATAATCTGCAAACTCTGGATACAGTCCTGCAATATCGTACAAATAACCCACTGTTCTCGGAATATCTTGCAAATACCCCGACTTGCCATCGCGGTGATAAAGTCGTGCAAAAATACCAGCGGCTTTGGTATGGCGCTGCATACCCATTAAATCAAACCAGCGTTGCCACTGTGATTGTTCAACTGAAGCTGGAACAAGCTGTTGCTCGCGTAAACGCTCAAATAGCTCCTGACTTAGCTTGATAACTTGCTGTTGTGGCCAGCGAACATAACAGTCGCGCAACAGACTAACGGCATCGTAAGTTATCGGCCCTTTTACCGCATCTTGAAAGTCAATATAAGCAAGCGAGCCGTTTGCTTGCACCATGATATTGCGCGCATGAAAATCTCGGTGAACGCCAACCTGTGGTTGCTCGAGTGCATTTTCTATCAACACTTCACCTACGCGTTGCCACATTGCTTGTTGCTCGGACGTGAGGCTTAATCCCAAGTGCTCAACCACCAGCCAGTCATGAAATAGGTCAATTTCACGCCGCAGCAGAGCGGTATCATATGACGGTAACTCCCCCAATTCGGTGCGAGTTACTGGCATCAAGTCACAGAGGTCATGCAATGCTTTGCGATACCACCCTAACATTGTCGTGTCTGTGAGCTCGCTAAGTAACAACGTAGAACCTAGATCACTCAGCAGCATAAACCCTTGTTTTTCATCCGCCGCAATAACCACTGGAACGGCGACACCAGCTTCAGCGTATGCCTGTGCGATAGCCATAAATGGCTGTAACGATTCCTGTGGTGGCGGTGCATCGACCGCAATCAGACTGCGGCGACCGTCGGAACAGCGAAAATAACGACGAAAGCTGGCATCCCCAGAAACCGGCTGCAATTGTTGTTGATGATACCCAGTTACCGCTTCACACCAAGCTTGCAGTTTCAGTTCTCGTTGTTCGTTCACATCACCCTCACAGTGCACAATTAGTCGCCAACTCGGTCAGCTTTCGTAAGATTCTAAAAAAACCACAGTGTAGCAAATGGCGACAGAATAAAAATTGCTTTATCATACCCTGCACATTGTGAAGGACAACCCAGGGTAAACGGCTCCATGCAGAAAATTTTTCAGACGTCATTTTGGACAGTCGCACTAGGTATTAGTTGTGCCACTGTTCATGCGCAGCAGTCATCTCGTGCCGCGCTGTCTGAAGTTTGCCCACTACCAGCGCCATTATTTACCACGCCAATTACGCCGATAAGTGACTTACAACCTGGTGCCATCGGTGTGCGTGCCGACCGCGCAGATATTGACTCACAATCTCAAGTCGCCTCATTTTTCGGTAACGTTGAAGTTCAATTCGATCAACAACAGCTGAGAACCGAACAGGCGCAAATCGACCAACAAAGCGGGAATATCAACGCAAGCGGCGCAACGCTGTTTACCGATGGTTACGTTCAAGTTTCATCGGAGAACTTTCGCTTAAACTCTGGTGAGAACCGTGCGTTTCTGAGTGGCGCTGAATATCAGCTAACAGAGACCGGCGCCCATGGTAAAGCCGATATATTATCGTTGTCATCACAACAAGTTCTGCTAGAGGGCTCAACATTTACAACCTGCCCAAGTGATAGTCCAGTCTGGCAAATGAGCGCCCAAGAAATTTCATTGAACGAAAACGATGAATGGGGCGAAGCTTGGCATGCTAAGTTTGAACTGTTTGGCGTACCCGTTCTGTATCTGCCTTACATCAATTTTCCAGTTACCGATGCGCGGAAGTCGGGGTTCTTATTTCCCACCTTTGGTTCCTCACAAAAGAACGGGTTTGAGGTTGAATTACCTTACTACTTCAATATTGCGCCGAATATGGACGCGACCATTGCGCCGCGTTATATGGCGGAGCGCGGCACTCAAATTCAAGCCGAGTTCCGGGCTCTCAGTGAATCAGGTAGCGGCCAGTATAATGTCGCCTACTTAGAAAAGGACAAGAGTACTGAGGATCAAGCTGCTCGATATTTTTGGCGTGTTGAACAAAGCCAGTATTGGGGTAAACATTGGCGAGGTTACATTAACGGAACGTTTATCAGCGATGATGACTACCTGAATGATCTGGGTAGTGATTTTGCTGGGCGTGCGGATGCGCAATTGTATCGCCATGCGCAACTCGATTATTTGAGTGATGATTGGCAAGTGACAATGCGGGCGGAGGATTTTGAACTGCTCGGTTCGTATCGTTCGCCTTATCGCACCATGCCACAAATCAAAAGTTACTACACAGCTGATGTTGGGTTAGACATCGATTTTTCATTATTTTCAGAAATGTCGCATTTTCAAAACCAAGATCTAAGCCGCGATACAGCCACTCGGGTGCATGTCGAACCGCAAGTAAGTTATCACTTAGAACAACCTGGTTATGATTGGTTAGCTGAACTCAGTTACGCATATACTTATTACGATCAAGAAACAGATTTAGAACGCGGGCGTACTGAAAACCCATCACGTGGCTTACCAACTTTTCGCTGGCGTGGTCGCGTTAACCTCGAGCGTAGCATAGATATTAAACAGCAAATCTATACGCATACACTGCAACCGCAAATTCAATATTTGTATACACCATTTCGCGATCAGTCCGGTATTGGTATCTACGATTCAACCTTAATGCAGGATGACTATCAGGGGCTCTTTCGAGCACGCCGTTTCTCAGGTCTCGACCGAATAGCCGATGCGAACCAAGTTACGATTGGTGCATCATCTAGTTTGTTTGATCAGCAGGCTCGTGAAATTGCGCGAATCAGTTTCGGGCAAATTTATTATTTCGAGAATAGCGAAACACAGCTTTTTGAAACGAGCACCGCAACGTCAGAGAATCGTTCTGATTTAGCACTAGAAACACGCTTTCGAATTAATAACAACATGTACTTTAATAGCTCTATTCAATACAACTTAGAGCTGAACAGCACACGTAAAAGCCAAACCACTCTTGAGTATCGGCTCAATGAGTTTAACTTGATTCAGTTTAGCCACCGTACCGTAACTAATTTACTTGAAAATGACGTGGAACAAGTTGGCATGTTGGGTGTCGTAGAACTCAGCCCAAGTTGGCAGTTAGCATCAAATTGGTACTATGATTTGCAAAACAGTCGTACCAACGATGCCTTCATTGCGTTACAGTACAGCGATTGTTGTTGGGCCATGCGAGTGAGTGGTTACCGTCGCATCAATCGCAATTTAGAATTGAATGCCGGTTTACCTGAAGTCGGTGCACCAGAGTTTGATAACGGTATTAGTGTACAATTCATAATTAAAGGTTTGGGAAGCGATAATCGAAGCTTACTGGATATGCTTGAACAAAGTCTATTTGGTTACCGTCACCCATTCCACTTAAGCAACTAGGTAGTATTCATGGGTAAAATTGTAAAAGTTTTCGTTGCAGCAATGCTGCTATCACTGAGCATGTCGGCATCGAGCCAACAAGTTCTCGACCGTGTTGCGGTTGTTGTCAACGAAGGCGTCGTTCTACAAAGCGAAGTTGAGCAATTGCTTCAACAAGTGAAACGCGGTGCGCAACAAAAAGGTACCGAACTGCCATCAGACAGAGTCTTACGCATTCAAGCTATGGATCGCTTGATCTTGGCTGAACTGCAATTGCAAATGGCACAGCGTATGGGCATCACCATTTCAGACACGCAGCTTCAGCAAGCATTGGAAGCGATTGCCCAAGATCAGAATATGTCAGTAGACGAGTTGCGCTCGACGATTGAAGCGAGCGGCACCAACTGGGAAAATTATCGTGAATCGATTCGCAAAGAGATGATTATCACTGAGACTCAGCGCGCCACCGTACGTCGACGCGTTTATGTGTCACCACAAGAAATCGAAAACCTTGTGAATGCGATGAAGGAAATGACTGAGCAGGAAGTTGAATATCGTCTGAGTCACATCTTGGTTGGTTTTCGTGAGGGCGCAAATGCTGACGAGGTGCAATCAACCCGCGAACGCGCAGAGAAGTTGTTAGAGCGCTTACGTAATGGTGCCGACTTCTCGCAAGCCGCAATCACATCATCGTCAGGCCCACGCGCACTTGAAGGTGGTGACCTTGGCTGGATGAATATTAATGCGATGCCAACACTATTTGCTGATGCGGTTCGCGATAAAGGTAAAGGCGAGTTTATTGGCCCACTTCGCAGCGGCGTCGGTTTTCATATTTTGAAAGTCAGCGATGTCCGCGGTATTGAGCAAGTACAAGTGGATGAAGTGAAAGCGCGTCATATTCTTATTACACCATCGATTATCCTGTCTGAACGCAAAGCGCAAGAAAAGCTTGCTGGAATTCGCGAGAGTATTCTTGCTGGAGAAGTAGAATTTGCTGACGCTGCACGCGAGCATTCGGCTGATCCAGGTTCTGCGGCGATGGGCGGTGACCTTGGTTGGGCAGAGCCTAATATTTATGCGGAAGAGTTTAAGCGTAAAGTTGAGCGGTTACCAATTGGTGAGTTAAGCGAGCCATTTGAAACACAGTTTGGCTGGCACATTGTTGAGGTGTTAGACCGTCGACAGTTGGACGCAACCAAGCGCAGTCAGCAAAACCGTGCTTATCAGCTATTATTTAGCCGGAAGTATCAAGAAGAGCTTGAAAACTGGCAACAAGAATTACGCGATCAAGCATACATTGAAACATTGATTCAATAAGGCAAACGATGACGGTTGCGCGAATTGCATTTACTCCAGGTGAACCGGCTGGTATCGGGCCTGATTTAATTGTCAAACTCGCGCAACATGCTTGGCCGATTGAACTTGTTGTGATAGCCGATGCATCGTTGCTCGCGCAACGTGCAGCGCTGTTAAATCTCCCTTTAACTATTCGCAATTATGAACCTGATGAACCTGCTGTTGCTCAAACTGCAGGTTCATTAACAGTCTGTCATATTCCCCTTACTGAAAACGTCGTTGTTCAACAACTCAATAGCAACAATGCCAATTATGTTTTAACCACTCTCGAGCGCGCCAGTCGGGGTTGCTTAAGTCGCGAATTTGCGGCGGTGGTTACAGGCCCAGTTCACAAAGGTGTGATCAATCAGGCTGGCATTCCGTTTAGCGGCCATACCGAGTTTTTCGCTCAACATAGCAAAACACCGCGCGTGGTGATGATGTTGGCAACGGAAGGCTTACGTGTGGCGTTAGTGACAACTCACTTACCATTAAAAGACGTTCCCGCAGCAATTACCCGCTCCGCTGTCGAAGAAACCCTGCAAATTCTTCATGCCGATTTAGCCAAGAAATGGGGAATCGCAAACCCTCGAATTTTAGTCTGTGGATTAAATCCTCACGCGGGTGAACAAGGGCACTTAGGACGAGAAGAAATCGATCATATTATCCCAGCGATACAATCCATGTGCGAGCAAGGGTTTGATGTCTCTGGCCCCTATCCGGCCGACACAGTTTTTCAGCCGCATTATTTAGCCGAAGCTGACGCCATTGTCGCAATGTATCATGACCAGGGTTTACCTGTGTTAAAATACAAGGGCTTTGGCAATGCCATCAATATAACCTTAGGGTTGCCATTTATTCGCACTTCAGTCGACCACGGCACTGCCTTGGATCGGGCTGGCACACACAACATAGATGACAGTAGTGCATTACTCGCTTTGCGCACTGCAATCGACATGGTAAATCGATGACAAAAACACATTTGGGTCACCGCGCAAGAAAGCGCTTTGGACAAAACTTCCTACATGATCAATTCGTCATCAACGATATTGTTGACGCAATTAACCCACAACCAAGCGATAACCTTGTTGAAATTGGTCCGGGTTTAGCCGCTCTCACTGAGCCAGTTGTGGAACGCGCCGGTAAGCTAACGGTGGTTGAGTTAGATCGCGATCTTGCTGATCGCCTTGAACAGCATCCATTTCTGCAAAGTAAATTAACGGTATTTCGCGGCGATGCATTAAAAACAGATTTTCGTCAGTTTGCCAGCGAGCAACCGATACGTGTTTTTGGTAACCTGCCCTACAACATTTCTACGCCGCTTATCTTCCACTTATTGGAACACTTGGAAGTTGTGGAAGATATGCACTTTATGTTGCAGAAAGAGGTTGTCGAACGTTTAGCCGCAGAGCCGAACAGTAAAGCCTATGGACGAATTAGTGTTGCTATCCAACAAGCATACGCAGTTGAACCGGTATTGATGGTACCACCTGGGGCTTTCACGCCGCCGCCAAAGGTGGAGTCTGCTGTAGTACGACTGGTGCCGCACAAAACATCGCCTTACCCAGTCAACGATCGCAAAGCATTACATAAAATTTGTTTGATTGCGTTTAATCAACGTCGTAAAACAATTCGTAATAACCTCAAACAAATTATGAACGACGAGCAGCTCGAGGCTCTTGGTATTGACCCAGGCGCACGTCCAGAAACATTATCTGTAGCAGACTATTGCCGACTGGCGAACTGGTACAGTGAGCAGCAAGGTGACCATGCATCATATTGACATTCAAGTGAAAACTCATTTTATTGCTTCGCATTCAGATGAGAGCGCGAATGAATATGCATTCGCTTACACCATCACCATTACCAACCAATCCGACGTGACTGTTCAGTTACTGAAACGAGCTTGGAAGATAACCGACGCCGATCATAAAATTACCCGTGTGGCCGGTGACGGTGTTGTGGGTGAGCAACCACATATCGCACCTGGCGAGAGCTATAGCTATACCAGTGGTACCGTTTTAGCGACGCCAATCGGCACCATGGAAGGCTTTTACACCATGGTTTCAAACTCGGGCGAGCATTTTGATGTTGAAATTCCTTCGTTCCGACTCGCTATTCCGAACATCATTCATTAGTCATGGCGCGCTATCTGGTCGGTGACATACAAGGCTGTGCGGCGCCACTAAAACTAGCGCTTAAACAGGTCAAATTTGATACCAAGTTTGACGAGCTATGGTGCGTTGGCGACATTATCGGGCGTGGCCCGAGCCCACTTGAATGCCTCGAACTGCTGCGCGATATGGGAACATCGACCAAGATAGTTCTTGGAAATCATGACCTGAACTTACTCGCAGTGTTAAGCGGCGTTCGTGAAGCCAATCCAAACGATCAGCTTGATACCGTCGTGAACTTACCAGAAAGCGAGAAGCGAGAATGGATCGAGTGGCTGGTACACAAGCCCCTATTAGTACGTAGCGAAGATAACTTAGTGATGACCCACGCGGGCATTTATCCGTGGTGGAGCGTGACTGAGGCAGAGTCATACGCCAACGAGGTGTCTGAAGCGCTCCAACAGGCATGGCGCTCAAACAAACTCAATGAGTTCTTGGTAGCGATGTACGGCAATGAACCAACACAGTGGTCAACATCATTAAAAGGAATGGATCGTATTCGGTTTTTTATTAATGTATTCACCCGCATGCGTTTCTGTGATCTCAGTGGACATCTGAATTTTTCAGTCAAAAAATCCCCCGAAGATAGCACCGTTCCGGCGCATCTCAAGCCGTGGTTTGAATTATGGGACGTTTCCGAACATACCTTGGTTTTCGGCCACTGGGCAGCGTTGATGGGCAAGACACTGCGTGATGATGTGATTGGCTTAGATACTGGATGTGTTTGGGGCGAGTATTTAACTGTCATGCGATGGCCAGACGGCCATCGCACCAAAATAAGAGCAGCGAGTTAGCTCAAAGTGATTCGAGCAAATTTGCGTTTCCCAACTTGATAGACAGCGGTGGTTCCCGCCGTTAACGTTAGCTTGGTATCGCTCACTTTTTCACCGTCGATCTTTACCGCACCTTGTTTAATCATGCGCATCGCTTCAGAAGTCGAAGCCACAAGTTCGGCCTCACGCAATAAATTACCGATCGCCAATTCGCCATTATCACTGGTAACCGTTATCTCTGGCATTTCATCTGGAATTGCGTTTTTGCTAAAGCGCTGGATAAAGTCCTGCTCGGCAGCATCCGCTGCCGCCTCGTCATGGAAGCGTGCGATAATTTCTTTTGCCAACAGCACTTTATAATCACGCGGGTTCGCGCCATCAGCGACAGCCTGTTTAAAGCTCTTAATTTCATCTAGTGGGCGGAAGCTTAACAACTCGTAATAGCGCCACATCAGTTCATCAGAAACTGACATAACCTTACCAAACATGTCATTTGCAGGCTCAGTAATACCGATATAGTTACCAAGCGACTTTGACATTTTTTGAACGCCATCGAGTCCTTCAAGCAAAGGCACCATAATGACGGTTTGCGGCTTTTGCCCTTCGTCTTTTTGTAACTCACGACCCATAAGTAGATTAAAGCGCTGATCGGTTCCACCGAGTTCAACATCTGCTTTTAGGGCAACCGAATCCCAGCCTTGCACTAACGGGTACAAAAACTCGTGAATAGCAATCGGTTGTCCTGAGCCATAACGCTTTTTGAAGTCATCGCGTTCAAGCATACGTGCTACCGTCTGACGCGCTGCTAGCTTGATCATGCCAGCGGCACCCAGCTCATTCATCCATTCAGAATTGAATCGAATTTTGGTTTTGGTAGGGTCAAGAATTTTAAATACTTGCTCTTTGTAGGTTTGCGCATTGGCCAGCACATCTTCACGCGATAATGGCTTGCGGGTGACATTTTTACCGGTTGGATCACCAATCATCCCGGTAAAGTCACCAATCAAAAAGATAATTTCGTGACCAAGATCTTGAAACACGCGCATCTTGTTGATGAGAACAGTGTGGCCGAGGTGTAAATCGGGTGCGGTTGGGTCAAAACCAGCCTTAATTACAAGTGGCTTGCCACTTGCTAGCTTCTCTTTAAGCTCTTCTGCTAAAAGAATTTCTTCGGTACCACGCGCAATTTCTGCAAACGCATCCGCAGCTGACAAGGTCATATTCGGCTTTCTCCCTACGCAATTCAAATTGGCCACAAACCCCGCATTGTATGCTATTTCCTTAACTCTTTTAAGCGCAATTAATGGTAAATTGACTGGAAAATCGCCATGCTTCATATTATTCTGCAATCTGACTTACAAAAATAATGCGCTAACACATCGGAAGGTTATGAAGTCGATTCCTAAATATATGACAAGATTCATCGCCGCTTTACCGCGTCGACATCAAGTACTGCTCAGCTCTGTCTGTGCGGTAACGCTCCTTGTTGTGTTGCTTCCATCCGAATCTGCGACAGCATCCAAACACGTCTCTGAGCCTCAACTGGGCCAAGCCGAATTAATTCTAGGGCAACGTTACCAGTTACAAATTGAGGTAGAAAATCCGCAAGCCAATGTGAATGGCCAGCAGGACAACACCGTGCGTTGGAGCGGTTATGAAGTTCGCTCTGGTGATTCGCTAGCGCGTATTTTCGATAAAATGGGATTCACCCCACAACAGCTTTATCGTGTAACGCAAGATTCTCAAGCCGATAAGTTATTGCGCAAAATCCACCCAGGTGACACCCTGCGTTTTGCCAAAGACGAAAATGACGATTTGATTCAAATTGCTTATCAGATTAATCCAACCGACACGTTAATTGTGAGTAAATCGGAAGACGGCTTCGTTAGTGAAATTGAATCAAAGACAGTTGAAGTAAGAACCGAAACCGCGCATGCGCGAATCACTTCAAGCTTCTGGAATGCGGGAATCGATGCTGGTTTGACCGAAGGTCAGATCATGAGTATTGCCGATATTTTTGGCTGGGATATCGACTTTGCACTCGACTTACGCGAAGGCGATGAGTTTAGTGTCATGTTCGAGAAAGAGTACGCCGACGGTGAATTTGTTGGTTACGGCCGCGTACTGGCTGCTGAATTTGTGAACCGCGGCGAGCATTACCAAGCCTTTTTGCACGAGAATGGTGATTTTTACAATGCCGAAGGTCGTGCAATGCGGAAGTCATTCCTCCGATCGCCAGTTAAGTTTACCTACATCAGCTCAAGTTTTAATCCGCGTCGCTTACATCCAGTGACTGGTAAGGTGCGTCCGCATAATGGTATCGACTATGCGGCTCAAACAGGCACCCCAGTAATGTCATCTGGCGCAGGTAAAGTTATTGCTAGCGCCTATAACAACCTAAATGGCCACTATGTTTTTATTCAACATGGCGAGCGTTATGTTACTAAGTATCTGCATTTGAGTAAGCGCCTCGTAAAAAAAGGACAACGGGTGAAGCAAGGTGAACTGATTGGCCGCGTTGGCGCAACAGGCCGTGTTACCGGTGCGCACCTTCATTACGAATTTCTAGTCGATGGCGTTCATCGTAACCCTCGTACAGTTAAGTTCCCACAAGCCGAATCACTCGTTGCTGGTGAACTTCCGGTATTCAAAGAGATGGCTCAGCAGCGTCTCGCAGTTTTGAATGACAGTAAACGGTTGTATTTGGCGATGCGCTAATGCCGCAACGTGAGCTCTTCCTCGGCCTCATGTCAGGCACCAGCATGGACGGGCTTGACGTGGTGCTTGTGGAATTTGATTCGGCACAACCAGAACTTCTGCAGCACCGTCAATATCCTATTGATGACCAGCTCCAGCAACAACTTCATACACTCTGTCACGAGTCACCGGACGAGCTTCATCTCTGGGGTATGGCAGACCGATGCTTTTCTGAATTTTGTGCTGCGGCTGTTAATGATTTTCTCGCTTATTACAATATTTCCCCCAGTGCGATTACCGCGATTGGTAGCCATGGACAAACCGTTCGTCATCAACCCGATCAATCACCGGCCTACACGCTACAATTGGGTGATCCAAATACACTTGCAGTACTAACTAGCATACCTGTGATTGCCGATTTTCGTCGTAAAGATGTCGCACTCGGTGGGCAAGGCGCACCTCTTGTGCCAGCATTTCATCAGGCCATATTTAGCAGTTTTGATGAGTCACGCGTTATTTTGAACCTTGGGGGCATTGCCAATATTACTTGGCTTCCCGGAACGCCAGCTGGGGTCACCGGATTTGATACAGGGCCAGCAAATACCTTATTAGATAGATGGTTCAAAGCATGTCACCCCAACCATGATGACGATTTTGATCGGCATGGCGCATTTGCGGCGCATGGACAAGTTCTTGATGACGTGCTCGCAAAGCTACTCAATGATGACTATTTCAAACGTTCTCCACCCAAAAGTACCGGACGTGACGATTTCAATTTGACTTGGCTTGAGAAGCACCTTGGCGATTTAGCGCAATTTAAAGCGGAAGATTTACAAGCGACTCTTGTCGAACTGACAGCTTGCACAGTAACCCAAGCAATCAAAGATTGGTTGCCTGAACGTCCTGAGACTATTTTTGTTGCCGGTGGCGGTGCTTATAACCCCATTTTGATGAGTGCTCTAAAGGCTAAATTACCGCATTGTGGATGGCATGCGACGTCGGTGCTTGGTGTTGCCCCTCAGCACGTTGAAGCAATGGCATTTGCCTGGCTTGCACGCTGCTATATGCACCGTGTGCCAGGCAATTTACCTGCTGTAACAGGAGCAAGCCGCCCAACAATACTCGGCGGCTTGTATTTACCTTAGTTCGAACGTCTTTTTAACTTCCTAATTCAGCAAAGGCATCACGAGTAAGATTTTCATTATTACCATCTTTCCCGACAACAATACTGTCTTCAATCCGAATACCGCCGTATGGGCGTAATTCCGCAATTTTTTCCCAATTGAAGTCTTTGTTATCGGCATGCTCTTCAAGCAACTGATCAACAACATAGAGCCCTGGTTCAATGGTGAACACTTGGCCTTCCTCAACGTCGCGGAGTAATCGCAAGAATGGATGACGCGGATCACGAGCAATGGTGTCGCCACGATCATTTGCCAAGAAACCACCCACATCATGCACTTGCAAACCTATGAAATGACCCAAGCCATGCGGGAAGAATGCGCTGCTGTAGCCTTGCTCGTAAATACTTTCGGCGGTGCCTTTCACGAAGCCAAATTCGCTCAAAATTTTTGCGATTTTGAGGTGTTGGCTGACATGCAGTTCGTAGTAGTTAATACCCGGCTTAATTTCACCTAACAAGCTCTGTTGCGCGTCGTCCATTGCCGCAATCAAATCCGCAAAGAAACCTTCTTCACGCGCGTATGTACGGGTAATGTCTGCACAGTAACCACGATACAACGCGCCAGCATCAATTAAGAATGAGCGTGACTGCTCTGGTGCGCTCGTTTCATACACATCGTAGTGCAGCACCGCACCGTGCTCATTCAACGCGACAATGCTGTTATATGGAACTTGGCTTTCACGAAAGTTAATCGCAGCAAGATAAGCGTGATGAATTTCTAACTCACTAGCGCCAGCCATGAATGCATCACGAGCAGCAAGGTGCGCTTTGGCTGCCAGTTTATTCGCCTGACGCATGTTCTCTATTTCCCACGCGGTTTTGATCGCGCGATGGAAGTGCAAATGATCAATCAAGTTAGCGGGGTTACGTGCTTTAACTGGCCAGCTCGCCACCGGTTCGGCAAAGTCTTCACCAATAAAAGCAGCTGATTTAATTTTGTCACCAAGCCAATCCGTCATTTTTTCTTGGCTGTCGATCACAACAAGTTCAACGTGTTGTTGCCATTCTTCTTCGGGGGTTTTTACTTCAGCGTGCCAAAAATCGCGCGGTTTAAACAAGAATACAACCGGCTTTTGGCCTGGCTGGTAAAAAACGGCACTCTTCGGACTTTCAATGACAGGAACCCAGTACTTAAACAGTGGGTTCACTTTATAGGGAGCTGGATTATCATCCAAAAAGGCAACGCGTGGCTGCCCAGCATAGATAAGAACAGAATCGAAACCAGTTGCGGCAAGGGCTGCGTCAAATCTGGCTTTAACTGTGGCGATATGGTCTGCGTAAGCGCTCATAAATACCTCGGTTAGAATGTGTGGCAACATTCTAACCGAAACAGCGCATTAACTCATCTTTAGATAGAGAAGCTTGACCCACAGCCACATGTAGTCGTCGCATTCGGGTTGTCGACAAAAAAGCGCGCGCCTTGCAGGCCCTCTTCGTAATTCACCGTACCGCCAACCAAATATTGCAGACTCATTGGGTCAACCACCAAGGTCACACCGTTTTTCTCGATTTCCATATCACCAGGGTTGGTCTTTTCATCAAAGGTAAAACCATATTGGAAACCTGAACAGCCGCCACCTGTCACATAAACACGCAGTTTCAACGCTGGGTTTTCTTCTTCAGCGATAAGTTTTTTAACTTTGTTTGCTGCAGATTCAGTGAACTGAATTGGCATGGCTTGCGCAACATCTGACATAGTCTTTTGGTACCTCTTGAAAATTCTGGCTCTATTTTCTCTTACCTGACTAAAAGGGTCAAGTATTGCCTTGCAGAAGTTGGCTCCAATAGAAGCTTCGCGTTAGTGTTTGACTGGCACCATTTATTGTCACCTCAACGTCAATGCGCTCTGGTAAGAAGTCTTCTGGCAGCACAAAGTCACCAGCTTGAACGGTAAAGTATCGCATACTAAATTGCCGATCTTTCGCTTCAATATTTGCCAGCGCCAACAAATCGAAGCTCGCTGATTTATCATCCTTACGCCCATGCAAACGCATAGTGAGCGTACCTTTTGTGAGGTTGCGCAAACGTTCCATCTGCACAATAGCAATTCGAAAATGGTAATGATCGGCGGCAATGTTTTGTTGCAACTCAAGTGAATCGATAACCACGCCACTGGCTTCCATTTCCGGCGCCATAATTTTCTGATAGAACGTCAACTCGCGTCGTAACGCAAAGTTTTCGTCTTGAGCCATTAGCAGTTCTTGCTGCAAGCTTTGGCTAGCAGCACGCTCAATGCCTAACTCAACGGTGGCGATGTGTTGCTGATAATCAAATGTTTCAGCTCGCTCATAAAGTTGTTCTATGGCTGCTTCTTGCTGTGCGATTTTCTCATTGAGGGTTAACACATGCCAATGACCACCCCAATAACCAGCTAATGCACCAATCGCGATTGCTAGAGCAATGACGCCCCAACCGCCAAAGCGATGAACTAATGCTGCTGTTATAATATTTTGCTTCTCTTTCATGGGCTCACTTCTTATCATGAATTAGCGCCATGCTACGCAGGCGCAGTTTCCGACGCAACTAAAATTAGACACATAGGCCTTTAGATGATTCTTTGGTTAAAAGCGTTTCACGTTATTTTTATGGTGGCTTGGTTTGCTGGCATTTTTTATTTGCCGCGATTATTTGTGTACCACGCGCAGAACCAAAACAATGATGTTCACGAGCAATTCAAAGTAATGGAACGTCGTTTGCTCTATTTCGTCACGCCATTTGCTATTTTGACGCTGGTATTTGGCTTGGCCTTAATGTGGGTTTATGGCGGAGCATGGCTAAAAGCCAGTGGTTGGCTGCATATCAAACTTGTCATCGTCACCTTACTATACGTTTATCACGGCTATTGTTTTAAGTTATTAGCTGACTTTAAACATAACCGAAACACGCGTAGCCATAAATTCTACCGCGTTTTTAACGAGATTCCGGTGCTGGCTTTATTTGCCATTATCATTTTAGTCGTGGTCAAACCGTTTTAGCGGTTTGATCATTCTTTTTAAGCGCACTTTCTGTTAAAGTACTGGCCCAGTGTGTGCAATCACTGCAGGGCCTTTCATCATGAATTTTACCGGTTCAAATATCCTCTCTGTTGAGCAGTTCGATATCGACAGTATTCAGACCATTTTTGCTATAGCCGATCGCATGCAGCCTTATGCACGCCGGCAAAAACGCACCAAAGTGCTCGATGGTGCCATTTTAGGTAATTTGTTTTTTGAACCGTCTACCCGAACTCGCGTGAGCTTTGGCACCGCTTTTAATTTACTTGGCGGTGAAGTGCGTGAAACGACCGGTATGGAAAGCTCCGCCCTCGCCAAGGGTGAATCACTCTACGACACCGCACGCGTGCTCAGTAGCTACAGTGATGTAATCGCCATGCGTCATCCAAAGTCCGGTTCAGTCGCCGAATTTGCTGAGGGGAGTCGTGTACCGGTCATTAATGGCGGTGACGGTGCTAACGAGCACCCGACTCAAGCGTTACTTGATTTATATACCATTAAGAAAGAGTTGGCGTATCACGGTCACGACGTTGATGGCATGCACATTTGTATGATGGGTGATTTGAAATTTGGCCGTACCGTGCATTCGCTATCGCGCTTACTCGCCATGTACAAAGACATTCGGTTCACGTTGATTTCGCCACGCGAATTAGCCATGCCGGATAGTGTTCTGGAAGTTCTTGATCAAGCAGGTCATCGCGTCACCGTGACTGATCAAGTTAGCGGTAGTTCGGATGCTGACATTGTTTATCAAACGCGCATTCAGCAAGAGCGTTTTACAACGCCACAAGAAGCCGACATGTACCGTGGTAAATTCCGCTTAAATAGCGAAATCTACACCAAACACTACAAGCCAAATACGGTCATTATGCACCCGCTTCCGCGTGATTCTCGCGCCGAAGCAAATGAATTAGATAACGATTTGAACCAAAACCCGAATTTAGCCATATTTCGTCAAGCAGATAATGGCGTTCTCATTCGGATGGCACTCTTTGCGCTCACTTTAGGTGTGGCCGATCAGATTGAAAAATACGAGTGCGACGTCAACTGGTATAGCGAAAAACGCACCAGCTATTAAGTAACTTAAACGATTACGAGGAAACGAATGTCACGTTCTGACGAATTATTCGCGCAAGCTCAACACAGTATTCCAGGTGGCGTAAACTCACCAGTTCGCGCCTTCAATGGCGTTGGTGGATCACCAATCTTTATCGAAAGCGCTGATGGCGCCTACATGTTCGATGCCGACGGTCAACGTTACATTGACTACGTTGGCTCTTGGGGTCCAATGATTCTGGGACACAACAATGCGGCCATTCGTGAAGCCACTCATAAAGCAGTAGACCGCGGTTTAAGCTTTGGTACGCCAACATCGAATGAAATCACCATGGCTGAGAAAATCAAAGCTCTAGTGCCGTCCATTGAGAAAGTGCGGATGGTGAACTCGGGCACCGAAGCAACCATGACAGCAATTCGCTTGGCGCGTGGCTTTACCGGACGTGACAAAATTCTGAAATTTGAAGGCTGCTATCACGGTCATGCGGACGCGTTGTTAGTCAAAGCGGGTTCTGGTGCACTCACGCTTGGCGTTCCTAATTCGCCGGGTATTCCAGAAGATTTCGCAAAACATACGCTGACCGTAACTTTCAACGATATTGACTCAGTTCGCGAGATTTTTGCCGAAATTGGGCATGAAATTGCAACAATTATCGTTGAGCCAGTAGCCGGAAACATGAACTGTATTCCACCTGCGCCAGGTTTCTTAGAGGGCTTGCGCGAAATCTGTGATGAGTACGGTAGCGTGTTGATCTTCGACGAAGTGATGACTGGTTTCCGTGTTGCTCGCGGCGGCGCTCAAGAACGTTATCAAGTGATTCCTGATTTGACCACTCTTGGTAAAGTCATTGGCGGCGGTATGCCAGTTGGTGCTTTCGGCGGTAAGCGCGAAATTATGGATTACATCGCACCGGTGGGTCCTGTTTATCAAGCGGGTACATTATCTGGTAACCCTGTGGCGATGGCAGCGGGTCTTGCCGCATTAACCCAACTTGATGACGAGCAGTTATATCCAAGTTTATATGCCAAGGTAGACCGCTTAGTTGATGGCTTGCAGGCACTTGCCGATGAGGCTGGTATTCCATTCACCACGAACCGTGCTGGTTCAATGTTTGGCTTCTTCTTTAGCTCAGATGGCCCAATCACCAGCTATGCGCAAGCAACGCAGTGCAATATGGAACACTTCCGTAGCTTCTATCACAGTATGCTAAAACAAGGTGTATACTTGGCACCGTCGGCGTTTGAAGCGGGCTTTATGTCTGCAGCTCATACGGATGCGGACATTGATGCGACTCTAGCGGCTGCAAAAGTTGCATTCGCAGCGCTAAAATAAGCGCTGCCACCAAGATTTTTCTTCGATGTTGCCCGAACACCCTAGGTTCTCGGGCAATTTTTTAATTCGCGCTGGAAGTAATCGAGCGTTATTACAATCCACCGGAATACGCACACCAAGTTGCGGATGAAAACCTGCTGCTTCTACATCGATTGGCGAATTGAGTTGCAACGGCACAATAGGTATCTGCTCAAGTACTTGCTGCACCACCTTTAAGGCACCACTGCTACCGGTTAATTGCACCGGTTGATTATCGTCTCGCCCTAACCATACGGTCACCACATGCTGATTGTCGTACGCGACGAACCAGCTATCACGGTAATCATTTGTTGTACCACTTTTACCGGCTAGCTTGTTAACCCCAAAAGCGTCCGCCAGTTTACTGCCGGTCCCCTCATTGATAACGCCCCGCAGGCCAAAGTTCACCAAAAATCCCGCGGCTTCGCTGAAAATTCGGCGCGCTTGCGATAGGTTACGCTCGTATACGGTTAACCCTTCATGATTGGTGACTACGCGTATACTTTGTAACGGTCGGTAGCTGCCTTGCTGCGCCAACATGGTATATATCTCAGTAATTGCCATTGGTGAGAGTGGTACTGCACCTAAGGTTATGGCCGGAACGCTCGAAATAGGCGAATCGACACCACTGAGTTGCAGCAGTTCTGTTAAGCGATCAATACCAACGTTCATTCCCAACCGTACTGCCGGAACATTTCGCGACTGCGCCAGAGCATCATAGGCCAACATCTCACCTTCAAATTTCTTATCAAAGTTTTGAGGTATCCATGTGGGTTGGCTCGGTTGCTGAAGCTGAAATGGTTCGTCAGAAACCAGTGAACCTAACTCAAACTCCGGTTGTGATTGAAACGCTTCGGCATAAATAAGCGGCTTAATCAAAGAGCCTACGGGTCGCATTGCCGCAACCGCGCGGTTAAACCCGACTTGCCGTGGATTCTTGTCACCCACCACCGCTGTGACACCGCCCTGTTGGTGGTTCGCAATAACAATTGCGCCTTGCAAGGCATCATCATCGCTGACTCGAGGAAGCTCAGTGACAATTGCCGCTTCCGCTGCATTTTGAGTAACGGGATCAAAATAAGTAAATACTCGCAGTCCTTCTTGTTGCCAGTTCGCAGGAAGATTTAACCGCCCTAATTCAAATTTCACTAACTCCATGTAGTGTGGCAAGTTTTCTGTTACCAACTGGCCAGTGCCTGCTGGTAAAACTGGCTGACTCACGCTGGTAACATACTGCGCTTTGCTCATCAGGTTTTGCGCAAACATCAGTTGGAGTATTAAATCACGGCGCTCTTGCGCTCGCTCTGGGTAGCGGCGTGGATCGTAGTAAGATGGTCCTTTGATAATCCCCACCAGCAGCGCAATATCTGCCGCATCTAATTCTTCAACTTGCTTACCAAAGTATAAACGGCTCGCCAAACCGACACCGTGTATTGCCGAGCCCCGATCCTGGCCGAAATACACTTCATTTAAGTAGGTTTCTAATATCTCATTTTTGCTAAACCGGTAGTCAAGAACGATTGCCATTAAGGCTTCGTTGGCTTTTCGCCACAAAGACCGTTCGCGCGTTAAATAAAGGTTCTTGACCAATTGTTGGGTCAAGGTACTTCCACCTTGAACCGTGCGCATTGCAGATAAATTAGCAAGCGCAGCTCGTCCAATAGACGTCAGGGAAATGCCTGAGTGATGATAAAAGTCGCGATCTTCAACCAATAACAAGGTTTCGATAAGTAGACTCGGAACCCTTTCAAGTCCCACCAGCAAACGATCTTCATTGTTGCCACCGGATAAACGGCCTAAGTACGGCGGCTCTAATTGGATACGGTTTAATGTGCGACCATCAGGTAAACTCATAATCGCTTGTACACGATTACCGGCAAAATTAACTTGCACACGTTTGGCCATTTGTGGGCCTGTCGCAAAGTCAAATGGGCGTCGATAAAACTCAACGCCATATTCTGTTAGTCGGTACTGGCCGGAATCTTTCACGGCATTCACCGCACGATAATTTAACCGCTTCAATTCATTGACTAATGCTGATTTATCAACTGCAGCTTGCGGCTCGAGGGTAAGGCTACGACCATAAATTAATGCCGGCGCTTGATATCGATTCGAGCTAAAGCGCTCGGTCAATGTCGCATCGAGATAAATAAGGTACCCAACAAGTACAACAATGCCGACAATCGACAACTTTAGTCCGAGCATAACGATGCGACGAACTAAAGATGGCTTAGGCGACGACTTCTTCTTTCGGGTCATTGTAATTGTCTCTTCGTTTTGTGTGTTGCTTGCGCTTGCAGTGGATCATCTGGCCAAGGGTGCTTTGGGTAACGCCCTTTCATCTCTTTTTTGACGTGTTGATAAGCATTCTTCCAAAAGCTAGCTAAATCAGCCGTGCGTTGCAACAAACGTCCGGCCGGAGAGAGTAAATCTATGGTAATACTTTGTTTGCCGTTACAAATGGTTGGTGAAACAGGTTCACCAAAGAGCTCTTGCAACTTAGCAGAAATCGTCGGCTTTTCAGCACAGTAGTCAATTACAACACGCCGGCCGCTCGGAATAGAGAGAGCCGCTGGACATGTTTCATCAAGTTGCTGTAGTTGTTGAAACGTCAATCGTGCTTGAAGTGCGGGTAGCGGGTCCCATGCATGCAACTTGCTGAGGCTATCGATATCTTGCCAATACGGCTCAGCCCATTGCTCAATACTATCCGCTAGCACCTCAATTGCAATTGACGGCCATTCTGAGGGTTGCTGAAGTTTCTCATACAGACGAACTCGCGCCAGCCACTGCCGCGTTGCTTGGTTTAGTTGAAATAGCTCTAGCCCCCGTTCACGCAACTGCGCTTTGACATAACGACCCAGCGCATGTAGCCGCTGTTCGGTACTAATTCTTTCTGGTTGCGGAGTTTCTCGCAGTACAATTGCGCCTATCGCTTCAACTTCTATAGCCTGTAGACGTTGCTGAGGCCCCTGCCACCGAATTTCGACACGACGTTCGCATACAATCGCCGGATGCTCACGATCGGCACTGCTCAATGGAATTGATGCTCGAATAATGGCATCACGAAGATGCTCAGATAAGGTCATATCAACCACCAGCAACCAATCGTCTCGACTGCGGGTATCGTGCTGATGAAACGCGGCGCCAGCGCCGTTACTCAACAAATAACGGTCTGAGCTTGCGCGTTGTTTCGCAACACGATCTGGAAAGCCCCACAGCAATACCTCACTGCATAAGGTTGCATCCACTCTCGGTTGCGTCAGTTCTAATAACTTATACCAATACTGATAACGTTGACGCATGGCTGGCGTCAAACGCTCAAACGGCAGTGGAAATTGGCTCGCCTCAACATTGTGTTCGAGCTGGGCAACAAGCCAAGCAGCCGTGGCTGCATGCGCTGGTGACGTTGCTTTCGCACGAATCAGGATTGTTGCAAGCCGAGGCTCGGTGCCGAGGTCAGCAACTTGATGACCGAGGGCCGTCAACATGCCCTGCTCATTGCATAATTCGAGCGCCTTTAACACAGAGTTTGCTTGCGCCAAATTGCCCTGATTGGGCAAACTAAAAAACTTTAACTGGTCAGGACTTGAGCCCCAGCGGCGACACTCGAGTAAAAAGCTGGTTAGGTCAGTAGTTTCCAGCTCAGGCGCTTGATAATCTCGCAAGCTATGGTCGTCGGCCTGCGCCCATAATCGGAAACAATGGCCAGGTCCGAGACGCCCCGCGCGTCCAGCACGCTGAGTTGCTGACGCTTTACTAATGCGACTAGTGACGAGTTTAGTGATGCCATGTTGCGGATAAAATTGTGCCTGTCGCTCTCTTCCACTATCAACTACCACATCAATGTTTGGAATGGTCACACTGGTTTCAGCAATGTTTGTTGAAATGACGAGTCGCCGGCGCGTGTCGCGTGCGTCCAATACCTGTTTTTGCTGTGATAACGGAATTTGCCGATGCAACGGCATCACGAACCACTCGGAGTCTCCCTCAAACATCGCACTCAGTTGGTCAATTTCTCGCTTACCGGGTACGAATACCAAAACGCCTTTTTCTGCCAAGCGCATGGCCTCTCGGACAACTGCGGGTATTGCTTGTAGCCAAGAATGGTTCGCAGGCACTGGTTGATAGTGAATATTAATTGGATACTGGCGCCCTTCACTTTGCAGCACATGCGCATCGCCAAGCCAATTCGCGATTGTTTGTGCCGGTAGCGTGGCCGACATGATCAATAACTGCAGGTCGTCGCGTAAACTGGCACTTTCTAATGCCATGGCCAAGCCCAAATCGGTGGCAAGATTACGTTCATGAAATTCATCAAAAATAATTAAACCGGTGCCAAGCAATTCAGGATCACGCTGAATGTATTGGGTGAACATTCCTTCTGTAATCACCAGTAACCGCGTCTGCGCATTAAATTTAGCGTCACCGCGAATGTGATAACCCACCGACTCACCAACAACTTCACCAAGTTGCTCGGCCAAAAAGTGAGCAATTGAGAGTGCAGCCATACGCCGCGGTTGAAGGAGGAGAATACGTTGCCGTTGAAACAGACTGCTTTGCATGAGCGCAAGTGGCAATGCTGTCGATTTCCCTGCGCCTGGCGGCGCTTCTAACACCACAGGAGCGCTCGGCAACAACCGAATCACATCATCGATCAGTGCTGTTACTGGCAGCACCTGTGGTGTCTTCATAAGGTTATTTCAATAACGTTGCTGCAATGGTGCGGAATCCGAGTGCTGTTGCGCCAGCTGGCCACATTCCATTGGCGCTATTGTTGTAGGCGCCAGCAATGTCAAAGTGCAACCATCCGGCACCATTATTCGGTGCAAAGCGCAATAGAAAACCGGCGGCGTTACTTGCACCACCTGCACCACCACCTTTTTGTGGTCTACTATTAGCTGTATCAGCAAATGCCGACGGGCAATTATCTTTATGCCATTGATTTAACGGTAACCGCCAGAGGAGTTCGCGTTGCTCATCGGCAATTTTTAACGCTGATTGCGCCAATGCATCATCCACGCTGAATAGGGCATTGTACTCCGTACCCACGGCAACTTGTGCAGCACCGGTTAAGGTTGCCGCATCAATAATCAATGGCGCATTCACTTCGCCCGCGTAAATTAAACCATCGGCTAAAACTAAACGCCCCTCGGCATCGGTATTCACAATTTCAACGGTTTGACCGTCTTTATAAGTAATAATATCGCCGAGTTTGTAGGCACTGCCGTCAATTAAGTTTTCAGCACAACACAATACCAATTGCACTCGTTTCTGTAGGCCTTGCTGAATCGCATGCACAAGGGCGCCCGCGACTGTTGCGGCACCACCCATGTCGCACTTCATCGCGAGCATGCCTTCACTACTCTTAATACTGTAACCGCCACTGTCAAACGTAATGCCCTTACCAATTAAGACGGCATCAACTGGAGCATCGGTGTTTTTTGACGGGTTATAATCGACCACTAACATCACCGGTGCGCGTTTACTGGCGCGGCCGACGGTGTGAATGCCCATGCGGCCTTCTGCAACTAGTTCATCACCGACAACCGAACGTACTGTAACCGCATCACCGCCAATACCAGTGAGCTTATCGGCGACTTGATTGGCCAGTGATTCAGGATAGATTTCATTGGGCGGTAAATTAATGAGTTGACGAATCCATGCGGCGGTTTCGCGCAGTTGTTGAAGTTGCTCTGTAGCACCGGCCCAGTTGATTTGGTTCTTTGTTAAGGTGTCGGTAAATCCATTAGAAAAAGCCCACTGACGCTCAATGTCCCAGCCATCGCCTTGCAGTGAAACCGATTTCACGCCCATTGAATCAAGCTGACGCCCTGCCTTTTGAATTTTCCTTATGTTATCAGCTTCATTTTCACCAAGGTAAATTGTTGCTCCCTGCTCACCTAGAATCGCCGCGGTACTTGACTTCCAAGCCGATTGGTTTGGTTGCTGCGTCGAAACAAAGACAGATACAGTGCTAGACATGCGAATACGCTCCCAGTATGTTTTTGGCTTTTAATGCTCTATCGTATCCGAGCTACATGAGGCTTACAATGCTGTTTCACAACCCTTTACGACAGGCTGTGCTAATTAAACGCTATAAACGCTTTTTAGCCGATGTTGAACTCGAAAATGGTGAAGTTATCACTGCACATTGCCCAAATACTGGCGCGATGACCGGCTGTGCCGAACCAGGTATGCGCGTATGGTTGAGTGACTCGGAAAATCCGAAACGAAAATATCGATATACGTGGGAGTTGGCTGAAACCTTCAATGGTCAGTTGATTTGTGTCAATACGCATCGCGCCAACCACATTGCTGGCGAAGCTCTAAAAAACAACAGTATTGAAGCGTTGGCTGGCCTTCAGCAGTTGAGTGCTGAACAAAAGTATGGCTATGATAACCGCCGTATTGATTGGTTTGGTCGCGACCAGCAACAACGCCAAGTATACATTGAAGTGAAAAGTGTCACATTAGCGGAAAACCAGCAAGGTTATTTTCCTGACACCGTGAGTCAGCGCGCACTTGATCACTTAAGAAGCTTACAAGATATGATTGCCGACGGGCATCGAGCGGTGGTTTTATATACGGTATTGCATAGCGGTATTGAAAATGTCAGCGCTGCGCACCACATTGACCCCCAGTATGCTGAAGGATGTCACAAGGCGAATGCAGTAGGTGTTGAATTCTATGCTTTGGGCTGTGAACTAACTGACAAAGGAATTACGCCGATGCGGGAACTCCCCGTATTGAGCTAATGGTTCTGGGCATTTAGGTTTAAACATTTGGCGCAAATAATTAGAAATTAAATTGCGCCGATATTCGCTTTCTGGTATATGTACCGACCTTTTTAATAACAACGTCTCATACAGGAGAACCATAATGCCTCAAGGAACGCCGAAAAAAGCCCATGGCATTCTGGCGCAAGCTGGTTTGGAGCCATACGAGCTCGGGCCGGACGAAGAGTACATGAATGAGGCGCAACGTGCGCATTTTCGTAAAATTCTTGAAGTATGGCGCGCACAATTGCGTGAAGAAGTCGATCGCACTGTGCACCATATGAAAGATGAAGCAGCGAACTTCCCTGATCCAGTCGATCGCGCTGCTCAAGAGGAAGAGTTCAGCCTAGAACTTCGCACACGTGACCGTGAGCGTAAGTTGATTAAGAAAATCGAGAAGACTCTGCAGAAAATTGAAGCAGATGACTTTGGTTTTTGTGATCAGTGCGGCATTGAAATCGGAATTCGCCGCTTAGAAGCTCGTCCTACAGCTGACCTTTGTGTTGATTGCAAAACTTTAGCTGAAATCAAAGAGAAGCAAATGACTGGCGCCTAATATGGCCGCTTCATTTCCTTATTGTGGACGCTTTGCCCCGACGCCGTCGGGGCCTCTTCATTTTGGCTCTCTTATTGCCGCCCTCGCTAGTTACCTCGACGCACGAGCCAACGCCGGAACATGGCTGGTACGAATTGAAGATATCGATACCCCGCGTGCCGTTGCTGGTGCCGACAACATCATTCTTGAACAACTCAAGCATCATGAATTGCATTGGGATGGCGATATTTGGTACCAAAGTAAGCGCACCGAGATCTATCAACAGGCCATCAAGCAGCTTGAAGATCAGCACTTAACGTACCGCTGCGAGTGCACACGAAAACAGATTAAAGCGCTCGGCCCGTATTACACAGGCACCTGCCGAAACAAAAACATCACCGCCGCAGATACCGCCATTCGCTTTCGCAATGATGATCCTATTTTTAGTTTTGACGATGGCTGGCAGGGTCACATAAAGATAGACCCTCCCTTCGCAGGTGAAGATTTCGTTTTGTTTCGCCGCGATGGCTTATTTACTTATCAGCTCGCGGTCGTCGTCGATGATATCGAACAAGGCGTGACAGATATAGTACGCGGTGAAGACTTACTTACCGCAACAAGCTGGCAATTGAATTTATGGCGGTACTTTACCGAGCGCGTACCACGCTTTAAACACGTGCCGTTAGCCTTGGATGATCAAGGACGCAAGCTGAGCAAACAGAATCATGCGCCAGCGCTAAACAATGACGACGCAAAAGAACAATTACAAGCTGCGATGACGTTTCTTGGATTAACCCCAAGTCGCCAGCTCTCAGTGCCGCAGTTGCTTGCTGAGGCAGTCACGCAATGGCAAGCGAGAAGCTTCCCTGAAACGTCCCAGCAGGATACAATATAACCGTTTGCGACATCAGTTGGAGAACCTCTTATTATCAAACGCATGAAAGCTTTGGCCCAACGCGCATTAAAGCGCCCTGCGGACAACGCAAATTTACCGCAGAATATTCTCGCCAAGCCTAAAATTATTCCTCGCGATAAACACCCAATATCGCGCAAAGATATTTCAGAACCGGCTCTGAAAGTGCTGTACCGACTTCATAATTCAGGTTATCAAGCCTTTTTAGTTGGCGGTTGCGTGCGCGATTTGATTCTCGGGCTACATCCTAAAGATTTTGATATCGCAACCAACGCGACCCCTGAGCAAGTACGCAAGCTATTCCGTAACTGCCGTTTAGTGGGCCGTCGGTTCCGCTTAGCGCATGTGGTGTTTGGGCGTGAGATTATTGAAGTTGCAACGTTTCGTGGTCATCACGATAGCGTAGAAGATGAACGCACCGACAAAGTCGCGAAGCAAGATGATGAAGGCATGCTACTTCGCGACAACGTTTATGGAACGATTGACGAAGATGCGCAACGTCGCGATTTCACCGTTAATGCGCTGTATTACAACATCGCCGACTTCAGCATCATTGATTTTGCCGATGGCATGAAAGATATCGAAGCGGGTGTGTTACGCATGATTGGTGATGCGCCAACCCGTTACCGCGAAGATCCAGTACGGATGCTACGAGCCGTTCGTTTCGCAACCAAGCTGAACATGCGCCTTGATGACACGGTGGCAAAGCCAATTCATGAGCTTGCACCGTTATTGCAGAATATTCCGCCAGCACGACTGTTTGAAGAAGTTTTAAAGCTATTTACTGCAGGTAAAGGCTTAGCTAATTTCGAAATGTTAGTGGATTATCATTTATTTCAGCAAATGTTCCCATTGCTGAAATCGTACCTAGCTGCGCCAACCGAAGCTCCGTATCAAATGCTTCACCAAACTTTCTCAGATACCGATGCGCGTGTGCGCAACGAACAACGCATTACGCCTGCCTATTTGTTTGCCGCGTTACTTTGGTGGCCGCTACAGGCGCGTATGGAGCAATTAAGCGTCGAAAGTGGCTTACCGCCTGTTGATGCGTTAAATATCGCGGCAGCCGATGTCATTGGACGTCAAGTACAAACCATTGCGATTCCAAAACGATTCACGATTCCGGCACGCGAAATTTGGCAACTGCAACAACGCATGGAGCGCGCGAAAGGCAAACGCATCAACAGCTTGCTCACGCACCCTAAGTTCCGTGCAGCTTACGACTTCTTGTTGCTTCGTGCTAAAACAGCAACGCCACTCGAGCAGAAGCCGTTAGAGCAGCGAGCTCAGTTTTGGACCAAGATTCAAGAAAATACCAATATAGGTCCGTCAGCAGTTGTAGCCGATGATGGCAAACCCAACAAAAAACGTGGACGCCGCGGCGGTCGCCGTCGCCGTACTAAGTCCACTAAGAAGACGGATTAATGGCAAAGGTTTATATTGCATTAGGAGCGAACTTAGGCGAACCGGTAAAAACGCTGAAAGACGCGATAATTAGTTTGAGTAGCCTGCCGCAATTGCAGTTTGTGAGAAGTAGCTCACTCTATACAAGCACGCCAATGGGGCCAAGTGATCAACCGGATTACGTGAATGCCGTTGTTTGTGCTGAAACGAAGCTTGCACCCTTGGATTTGCTTGATTTATTACAAGCTATTGAGAATCAATTTGGTCGCCAGCGGATTCGCCACTGGGGTCCGCGTACGCTCGATCTCGATATCCTTCTCTACGACAACCTCACTATCGATGAACCGCGACTGGAGGTACCTCACCCGGGTATAGCCGAGCGCGACTTTGTCCTCGTGCCATTAGCCGAGTTGGCGCCTGAACTTACCCTACCCGATGGTCGTACTATTGCGTCATTACTTGCCAACATGACGCATCATGACCTTGAAAAAATAACCTGATACAATCAAAGCTTATTAGGCTGCCTCAAGGAGTTCGCCATGGCGGGCATGACAATTTCAAAACTAACAAAAATGAAAGCCGCTGGAGACAAAATAGTCTCGGTAACCGCTTATGACGCATCTTTTGCAAAACTCTTTGCAAGTTGCGGGATGGATTTCATGTTAGTTGGTGATTCGCTAGGGAATGTGATTCAAGGTCAAGCGACGACGTTACCCGTCACCGTTGAACAAGTTGCCTATCATACTGAGGCCGTACGCCGCGGTGCACCTGATGCGTTTGTCATGGCTGATATGCCATTCATGAGTTACGCCACACCTGAACAAGCGTGCCATGAAGCTGCAAAATTAATGCGTGCGGGTGCCAATATGGTGAAACTTGAAGGTGGTGAGTGGCTACTTGAGACCATTCGTATGCTCGTTGAGCGCAGTGTTCCTGTCTGCGCCCACCTCGGCTTACTGCCACAGTCAGTGAATGTACTCGGCGGCTATAAAGTTCAGGGCCGAGAGCAAAGTGCCGCAGAAAATACAGTACGTCAAGCGCTTGCGCTACAACAAGCAGGCGCTCAAATGTTAGTTTTAGAGTGTGTTCCAACCGAACTCGGTCAGCTTATCAGCAGCAAACTATCTATACCGGTTATTGGTATTGGCGCTGGGCCTCACACCGACGGCCAGATACTCGTTATGCACGACATGTTTGGTATGAACAGCGACTATCTGCCTAAATTTGTGAAGAACTTCCTCGCTGAAGCCGGTGACCTATCAAGTGCCGTTGAGCTTTATATAAAACAGGTGAAAGACGGGACTTTCCCGGGCCCTGAACATTCATTCGAGTAATCACTATGCAGCTTTTGAAAAGTCTTGATGAGCTTCGCGGTTGGTGTGCTCAGTTGGATGGCACCGTGGCATTGGTTCCGACCATGGGCAACCTGCACGAGGGTCATTTGAAGTTAGTCGATTTAGCCAAGCAACACGCGGATCATGTCGTGGTAAGCATCTTTGTGAACCCGATGCAGTTTGGTGCTAATGAAGACCTTGATAGTTACCCTCGCACACTTGATGCAGATTGTCTTGCGCTTGCTGAGCGCAAAGCCACAGCGGTATTCGCACCGACAGTTGCTGATGTTTATCCACGTGGATTAGGTCAACAAACGTTTATTGAAGTTCCCGGTATTTCGGATATCTTGTGCGGCGCTAGCCGACCTGGTCACTTTCGTGGCGTCGCGACCATTGTTGCCAAGCTGTTTAACATGGTGCAACCAGATGTCGCCGTATTTGGTGAGAAAGACTTTCAACAACTGCAAGTGATTCGTTTAATGACGCGTGATTTGAGTCTCCCGGTAGATGTCATCGGCATGCCAACCGAGCGAGCTAACGATGGTCTCGCTTTGAGTTCGCGTAATGGCTATTTATCGGCCGAGCAACGCATTATTGCTCCGGTTATCTACCGAACGTTGGAACAAACTGCGGCTGACATTAGCGCAGGTAGCAATGCTGAGCAGGCGCTGACCCAGGCTCGAAAAAGCCTTGAAGACAATGGCTTGCGAATTGATTACTTGGAGCTACGCCGACGCGAAGACCTAGCGCCAGCACAAGTTACTGACCAACAGTTGGTTTTACTTGTAGCAGCCTATCTTGGCAAAACGCGGTTAATCGATAACTTGCAATTCGACCTTTAACGACCGTGCGGCTCGCGCACTAACCCTAATTCACGCAATTCGGTATATAACGCCCCGCGTAAGCTCATCGCTTGCGCGGCAATTTCCCGCTGCTCTTGCAACACTTCTTCGAGCATTTCTTTGGTGGTTAATGGATTTGCTAGCACCACACGAAACACTACCGTTGGCTCACGGTGATATTGAGCCGGTGTGATTTTGGTACGCGACACAAACGAGCGACCGGTCTCGCGCTGACGCTTTTGAATGAACCGCGTGAGCGCATTCAAGTGCGGCATAATTCGACGTATTTGCTCAGCACTCGCTTGTTTCAGCAGAGGTTTCACTTTCGCTGGAACAAAACGATAAGTCAGCAAACAAAGCTCTGGCTCGGTAATGAGCTCAAAGTCATCTTGCTGTTTAATCAATTCAGCAAATTCCTGCGCCTTTTCGATACTTTGATCAATCAGTAGCTCATAACCGCGGCGCCCCATCACATGCATGGCCGAATAAACCAACATGGCCATGCCTGGACGCGAGCCTTCCATGGTATGTGCACCAAGGTCTTTCGAACCATGGCGAATCACATATTCAGCATGATGTTCAATGGCACGAACCATACTCGGGTCTTTAAACAGCACCATGCCAGCGCCCATCGGCACATACATTTGTTTATGTGCATCAATCGTCACACTGTCCGCGCGTTCAATGCCGCGTAATAAATGACGATGGCGTTGCGATAATAAGGTTGCGCCACCCCATGCTGCATCGACGTGAAAGTGAGCGCCTACTTCTTCTGCTACATCCGCTAATTCATTAAGCGGATCAATATGACCCGTTTCGGTGGTTCCACCGACACCCACAATGGCAAGCACACGACCGCCATCTGCTGTCACTTTGTCACAGGCTTCGCGTAGCTTATCGATGCGTATCCGGTTATTTTCGTCTGTTGGCACCGCAATCAAATTGCGGCGACCAATACCCAACACATCAGCAGCTTTACTTAGTGAATAATGGCCGCGCTCAGAGACCATGATCGTTAAACGTTTATAGCCATAATGAGCTAACCCTGCAGCTAAACCTTCTGCCGCGATGCCTGCAAAGTCGCCATCGGGTTTAAGCGCTAAGTTTCGTGCCACCCACAATGCTGTAATGTTGGCAATAGTGCCGCCCGAACACATCGCGCCCAATGAATGCTGGGCACTATGCATCCAGCGCTGATAGAAACTTTCGTTTTGCTGATACACCAAATGGTGCAACATCCCTAACACGTTACGCTCCAGTGGCGTGAACGCTTTTGATGTTTCAATTTTGACTAAGTTTTGATTCAGCCCAACCATTAACTTTGCCAGTGGCAATAAAAAGTATGGAAGGGCTGAGGTCATATGCCCAATAAACCGTGGCGATGAAGTATGAACCGAGTGAGCAACTAAGTTGTTCAGCAAGAATTCGGTATGATCAGAAACATACCGCGGTTCTTCTGGAATTTCGCTTGAATTAAAATTTTGCTCAATTTCGTGCAGCGGTTTTTCTCGCGCAACAATATGCTCACCCAAAAAACCCATCAGGTTTTCAGAAAGGTGCTTCTCGATTTTGCCAAGTGTTGAATCTGGCGCCTCGGGAATTGTAAAAATCTTCAGTAATGCCTCTTGGCTTACTTCTGCAAAATTGTTATCGCTCAAACAAATATCCTTTTGATTACCGAACTTTTTATACTGCTAAAAAAGGAGGTGCTCTATTCTGCCTCGATTGCAGAAAAATATCGACCATCTTCGGGCAACTGAGCCTGTAGCTCCCATAGTTGCTGGCCGCTACGCTGATATTTTCGCTCGAACGGCGTAATCGGTTCATGTCGGGCAAGCAACGGGCAGATTGAAGCACTGCAATTGACTAACGCCAAGCTACTCGCCACTTCAGTGAGGTAGGTCACCCAATTAGAGCGCATCACTAAACGACCGCCCAGCCCTAAAACATAAGGCCAAACGGGGCTTCCATGCCAACGACGCCCTAAGTGAGCTGCCTTTGGCCATGGGTTTGGGTACAAAATGTAATGTTCATGGAGTTGCCAGTGGGCTTCTACCGCTAAACGCCAAAAATCATGTAAGTCCGCACGCACAAGAATATAGCGCTGGCCGGCAGCGGCATTTTCATATTGCGCATGGCGCCCGAGCCGATGTGCCGACTTGTCCACACCAATCACCAAAGCCTCTGGATTCTGCTCAGCAATGTAGGCTGTGCTCTCGCCTACGCCACAGCATGAATCGAGAATAATTGGGCCCTGCCAGTCGGCAACAAGCTTCTGTACTTGCTCAAATGCCTCGCGGTTGTGCTCTTGTATTGGTTTACGAAACGGCGAACGCAAATGGCGCATGACAACTGCGACTAAATCTTCGTGGTTGCCATGTTGATTGGTTGTTACTGGTCTGGATTCTTGATTCACGAGCGAATACCTGCGCCGCGCTTCAACAAGGTATACGCAGTTACAAATAACACGAGATTAAACGCAATAATGACGACCAAGGCGACAGCAACATTTACATCAGAAACGCCCAAGAAGCCATAACGGAAGGCGTTGACCATGTACAAAACGGGGTTTGCTTGGGCAATAGTTTGCCAAATTCCTGGTAATAACTGAATGCTGAAGAACACACCGCCAAGATAAGTGAGCGGTGTTAATACAAACGTTGGCACAATGGAGATATCATCAAACGTCTTCGCATGAACGGCGTTGATTAAACCGCCTAATGAGAATAGCGTTGACGTGAGAATGACGGTGATCACCAAAATGAGCAAGTTGTGAATACTCACGTTCTCAACAAACAAAAACGAGACGCAGGTCACGATCACCGCAACAATAAGCGCACGAGCTAGACCACCACCAACGTAACCACCAATGATTACCGCCGGGGAAACTGGGGCGACCAGCATTTCTTCAATATTGCGTTGAAACTTCGCGCTAAAAAACGAAGATGCCACGTTCGAATACGAATTCGTGATCACGGACATCATAATTAAGCCAGGTACGATGAATTCCATATACGGGCGTCCGCCCATGTCACCGATGCGCTCACCGACAATGCTGCCGAATATCACAAAGTACAATGTCATGGTGATGGCTGGTGGTACTAACGTTTGAACCCAAATACGTAAAAAGCGCGTGCACTCTTTAATCCAAATGGTTTTGAGCGCAATGTAGCTAACAGATGATTGCATATTAAGCTCCCGCAGCCGCTGGCTGACGGCCCTTTTCGACTAGGTTTACAAACAACTCTTCAAGACGGTTTGCCTTGTTTCGCATTGAGAGCACGGTGATTTTTTGTTGGCTCAGTTGCTCAAACACACGATTTAACCCTTGGCTTTTCTCAACATCCACTTCGATGGTGTGGCCGTCGACTGCGCGCCATGTAAATCCGTCTAACGTCAATGCTTTCGTCGTTTCGTCATTGTCATTTGGCGCCAGATCAAACACAAAGGTTTCCATATTGAGCGTAGCCAGCAGACGTTTAATTGACGTGTTTTCAATGATGGTACCTTGGTCGATAATCGCAATATTACGGCACAAAGTTTCCGCTTCTTCGAGATAGTGCGTGGTTAAGATGATGGTAATACCTTGCTTGTTAATATCCTCAAGGTAATCCCACATACTGCGTCGCAGCTCGATGTCTACACCCGCTGTCGGTTCATCTAAGATCAGTAGCTTTGGCTCATGTAACAAAGCGCGCGCAATCATCAAACGACGCTTCATACCGCCTGACAACATACGTGCTGGGCTGTTGCGCTTATCCCATAAGCTCAATTGTTTGAGATATTTTTCTGAGCGCTCTTTCGCAATTTCACGCGGCACACCGTAGTAGCCCGCTTGGTTAACGACAATTTGTTGAACCGTTTCAAACTGGTTGAAGTTGAATTCTTGTGGCACTAAACCAATTTGACGCTTTAAGTCGCTTAATTGCGTATCAAGATCAAACCCAAAGACACTCACTTGCCCTTCAGTTTTATTCACTAACGATGAAATGATGCCAATGGTTGTTGATTTGCCGGCGCCATTCGGCCCAAGTAATGCAAAGAAATCACCTTCTTCAACATCCAGATCAATCCCTTTAAGGGCGACGTGTCCGCCTTTATAGGTTTTCTTTAAACCACGAATTGATAATGCTTTCATAGATTATTTTGACTCCTCGCCGTATCCCCAGCGTGGTTGCAATGTTTGTTCTAAGCCAAGATGGTCCAAAATGCGCGCCACTACGAAATCGACTAAATCGTCGATTGATTCCGGCTTATGATAGAAACCCGGTGCTGCAGGCATAATCGTTACGCCAAGCAGAGCCAGTTTGTGCATATTTTCTAAATGAATTGCAGAGAGCGGCATCTCACGTGGCAGCAAAATAAGTTGCCCACGTTCTTTAATCACAACATCGGCGGCGCGCTCAATTAAGTTGTCACTGCTGCCATGTGCAATCGCCGATAGCGTACCGGTTGAACACGGACACACGACCATTTTTTTCGGTGCTGCCGAGCCTGATGCGACCGGAGAGAACCACTCTTCTTTGCCGTAGACGCGCAACTGTTCAGGCGCCACGTTAAAGTGTTGCTGCATGGCTTCGCTCATTGCTTGCGGCGCAGCTGGAAGTTGCCAATCCAGTTCTGTTGCAAACACCACCCGCGCGGCACTCGACATCAACACATGTACTTGCTGCTGTTGTGCTAATAAACATTCCAACAAGCGCACAGCATATGGAGCACCCGATGCACCTGTGATAGCAACCGTAACGCTTGCTTGGGTCATGCTGAATCCTTACCAGTTCATTTAAAACGACGCGTTTAAGCCATCCAGTAAACGTTGATGGATATTTCCAAAACCGCCATTACTCATGATCACAATATGATCGCCACGACGAGCTTGATCGGTAATCATTTCGAGCAATTGCTCCACTGAGTTACCCACTTGCGCTCGCGGCACCTTCTCTGAAACCAACCATTGTACCTTGTCTGGCTGCAGCATAAAAATTTCATTCGCTTCGCTTAAGGCATCATCGAGTGCATCTGCCATGGTGCCAAGCTTCATGGTATTCGAACGCGGCTCTAAGACAGCAATGATGCGTGCATCGCCAACGCTCTTACGCATGCCAGCGAGCGTCGTGGTAATTGCAGTCGGATGATGAGCAAAGTCGTCATAAACTTTAATACCTGCAATCTCACCCAGTAGTTCAAGACGTCGTTTGGTATTTTTGTACTGCTGAAAAGCTTCAGCACTTACCGAGGCCGGTACACCAACATGGTGTGCCGCCGCAATTGCCATCAGGCCGTTATATACGTTGTGCTGACCAATTAAAGACCACTCAACAGTCGCTTGTTTTTCACCACGATAGAAAACTTCGAATACACTTCCGTCAGCTTGAAGGAGCTGCGCCGCCCACTCCCCGTTAGCTCCAATGGCAACCTTCTCACTCCAGCAACCTTGCTCTAACACCTGCTGAAGAGCTTGCTCATGTTCTGGATAAAATATGCGTCCGTAACCGGGTACTACACGAACTAAATGATGAAATTGACGCTGAATAGCCGCTAAATCAGGAAAGATATCGGCATGGTCATATTCGAGATTATTGAGTACCAAGGTACTTGGGCAGTAGTGAACAAACTTAGAACGTTTATCAAAGAAAGCAGTATCGTATTCATCGGCTTCAATGACGAAAAAATCACTCTCGCCTAGACGGGCTGATTGCTGGAAATTAGCCAATACGCCACCAACCAAAAATCCAGGTTTCATGCCAGCGTATTCCAACAACCACGCCAGCATACTTGAGGTGGTGGTTTTACCATGCGTACCGGCTACAGCTAACACCCACTTGTGCTGAAGTAGCGCATCGTGCAGCCATTGTGCACCAGAGACGTACGGAATGCGCTGGTTCAACACGGCTTCAACGGCCGGATTCCCGCGGCTGAGCGCATTGCCGATGATCACTAAGTCAGGTCTTGGCTCGAGCTGGCTCGGTTCGTACCCTTCAATAAGTTCAATACCAAGTTGGCGTAATTGGTCACTCATTGGCGGATAAACTTGTGCATCACTTCCAGTCACTTTATGACCGAGCTGCTTCGCTAGTGCCGCAATGCCGCCCATAAAGGTGCCACAGATTCCAAGAATATGAATATGCATGGGTTTCACTCAGTTTTTTATCTTGGCGTTAGTGTACCACGGCACATTCAAACGACTACAATCTGGGCAGGCAATTTGCTTAAATTTGCGGTAAACTTAGCTGCGTTAAATACTCGGTTCGCAACTAACAAGCAATTTCACGAGGGTTCCATGCAACGCCTAATCCCGACCTTACGTAACGACCAGGTCGACGAAGCTCTGATATCAGTCATTAATTCTTTGCAAATTTGTGCGAAGGAAATTTCTTTTCGCGTTGGTCAGGGCGAGTTAGCCGGTGTGCTTGGCTCGACGCTTTCGGAAAATATCCAAGGCGAAACTCAGAAGAAATTAGACATTTTGTCGAATCAGCTGATCAAAGAAATCTTGCTGGAATGCCAACATGTTCGTGCTGTTGCATCTGAAGAAGAAGAAGGCATTGTTCTCGGCAACGAAAATGGCAAGTACCTTGTTGCTTTTGACCCGCTTGATGGTAGCTCAAACATCGATATCAACAGCATGGTTGGCACTATCTTTTCAGTTTTGCCGGTGCCAGAAAACGATAATGGCGACGTCGATATGTTTTTGCAGCCTGGTAAAAACCAAGTTGCGGCAGGTTATATACTTTATGGCCCGTCAATCATGATGGCATTTACCACCGGTAACGGTTTACGTATGTTCACGCTCGACCAGACCGTGGGTGAATTCTTATTGACTAAGAAAGATATAACCATTGAACCGGAAACCTCTGAATTCGCCGTAAATATGTCGAATTTTCGTCACTGGCAAGAGGGCATGCAACTCTATGTCGATGACTTGCTAGCGGGCACCAGCGGGCCTCGAGCGAAGAACTTCAACATGCGTTGGGTTGCGGCAATGGTTGCTGATGTGCACCGTATTCTGTGTCGCGGTGGTTTATTCGCTTATCCGTGGGATGCGCGCTCGGCGAATAAGCCATACAAATTGCGATTGATGTACGAAGGTAACCCAATGGCATGGCTCATTGAGCAAGCTGGTGGTGCCGCCCATAGTGGTGAAGAACGAATTTTGGATATTCAGCCAACTGATATTCACCAGCGCGTCGGTATCATTCTTGGTGCTAAGCACGAAGTTGAGACTTGTTTACGGTACTTAGAGGGTTCGCAATCGAGCGACAAGACCGTATAATATCGCCCCATAATTTTATCGTTTTTGAAACAGGAAAAAACATGAGCTTAAGTCACGTTAGCGCAGGTAAAAACTTGCCAGAAGAAGTCAACGTTATCATCGAAATCCCTGCAAATGCAGATCCGATTAAATATGAAGTTGATAAAGACACTGGAACGTTATGGGTTGACCGTTTTATGTCAACGCCAATGTTCTACCCGTGCAACTATGGATTTATCAATGAGACGTTATCATTAGACGGCGACCCTGTTGACGTTTTAGTGCCGACGCCATATCCATTGCAGGCTGGTTCAGTCATTAAATGCCGCCCTGTTGGCGTATTAAAAATGACCGACGAAGCTGGCGAAGATGCGAAGGTTATCGCCGTTCCGGTAAGCAAGTTAACCAAAGAATATGACCATATTACCGATGTAAATGAGCTTCCTGAGTTATTGAAAGCTCAAATCGCTCATTTCTTCGAGCGTTACAAAGAGCTTGAAAAAGGTAAGTGGGTTAAAGTTGAAGGCTGGGGCGACATCAACGCGGCGAAAGAAGAGATTGTGACTTCATTCGAGCGCGCGAAACAGAAGTAAGCCCTATGCGTGGCACCTGTATTGAACTCAAGCAACTTGAGTTTCGGTGGCCGGGTGCCACACGCCCCCTCCTGCAAATTCCAGAGTTAATCATCAAACGCGGCGAACATGTTTTACTACGTGGTGCCAGCGGCTCAGGTAAATCAACATTGCTCAGCCTAATTGCTGGGATACACCAAGCATCTGCGGATCAAGTTTTCGTTTTAGGCCAAGACCTTGGCAAACTCTCTCAACGTCAGCGCGACAAACTCCGAGCAAACGAGATTGGCTATATCTTCCAACAATTTAACTTGTTGCCATATTTATCAGCTTGGCAAAATGTGGTTCTCGCGCAACAGTTTTCGCCCGCTCGCCGCCAACGGCTTCACGAACATGTTGAAAACCACGAAGTGTTAGCAAAGCAGCTACTTCAGCAACTCGGGTTAAATGCAGAAGATTTAGAACGTCCGGCTCATCAACTAAGTGTTGGCCAGCAACAGCGGGTTGCTGCAGCGCGCGCGTTGTTTGGTAACCCTGCATTAATTATTGCCGATGAACCTACTTCAGCACTCGACGCCGATCATCGCGATAACTTTATCGAAATTTTATTCGATGCTTGTAAGAAACATGGTACGACACTACTGTTTGTGACACATGACGGCAGCTTGGCTCATCATTTCGATCGCGCAATTGAGCTCGCTGAAATCAACACCGCTCAAGAGGAGGCGGTATGATTCGTCTTGCTCTAGCGAGCCTCACGAACCGCAAAGCGAGTGCTTGGCTAACCATATTGGCCATTGCCGTTAGCACGCTGTTACTGCTGGGCGTTGAGCGTGTGCGTACACAGACTCAGGAGAACTTTGCGAATACCATTTCAGGAACCGATCTCATTGTCGGCGCTCGCACGGGTTCAACTCAGCTTCTTTTAAGTAGCGTGTTTCACATCGGCGCCATGAATAACAGTTTAAGCTGGCAGAGTTATGAGTACCTCCAGAAACTACCTGGCGTCGCATGGCATATTCCAATGGCGTTAGGTGATAGTTTCTCAGGTTATCCTGTGGTGGGCACAACACCCGCATTCTTTGAATACTTTCAATATGGTAATCGCGAGACGCTTCAATTAAGCCGGGGTCATGTATTTAGCGGTGATGCGGCAGATGATGCCGTGTTAGGCGCGGAAGTCGCGCGTCGACTCAAAATAAAAATTGGCGACGAATTAACGATTGCGCATGGCTCAGGCGGCATCAGCTTTAGTGATCACGATGCGCACCCATTCAAAGTGAAAGGTATTTTGGCACCGACAGCAACGCCTGCCGATCAAGCACTCTACGTGCCGCTAGCTGGGCTTGGCCTAGTTCACGGCGAAATTCTGGAAGACGATCATGTTCATGATCACGCCCATGAACAACCCGTTTATACGCTCAGTGCTGTGTTGCTCGGTTTATCTAATAAACCGTTGGCGTTGCGTTTACAGCGCCAAATTAACACCTACAAAGGTGAACCTTTAACTGCAATTATGCCGGGACTTGCACTGACCGAGTTATGGCGTACTTTGAATCTATTCGAAAAAGCCTTGTTTGCGGTCTCAGCGCTTGTGGTTGCGACCGGTTTATTGGGCATGCTCACCACCTTGTTAGCGAGTTTACGGGAACGACGGCGGGAAATGGCTGTCCTACGCTCTATTGGGGCTGGCCCGTTCACGATATTTGGACTACTGGTGAGTGAAGCGTTTTTACTGGCGATTGCCGGCGTAGCCGTTGGTATTTCAATGCTATTTTTAATTCTGGGGGTCGGTTCAGATTGGCTATTGGCGAATACTGGCATGCTGTTGCGTGCAACCCCATTAACCACGACTGAGTTGATGTTTGCTGGGGCAGTGCTTATTGCTGCCATATTTTTAAGTTTTATTCCGGCATGGCGAGCCTATCGCAATGCCTTAGCTGATGGATTGACGATTCGATTATGAAATTTATTTCTGCTGTATTGTTAACGACTGTACTTTGCTTTATCGCACCGCCTGTACTCGCCCAAGACTATCAAACCACCCATTGGAAGGAGTTAGTACCTGAGGGATACAAGCCACCTCCGGTGCGCAGTCAGGCGTTTTACGACGCCAACCCAGAACTAGCTATTCAGCCTGAGCTTGATGCACCAATGGTTGAGAGCTTGGATGGTAAGAAAATCAAAATTCCTGGATATGTGGTGCAACTCGAAGGCGACGCAGAGAAAGTCACTCAATTCTTGTTGGTTCCGTATTTCGGTGCCTGTGTTCACGTGCCACCACCGCCACCAAATCAAATTGTTTTAGTTGACTTTGCTGAAGGCGTTAAATATGAAGATACGTTTGATGCCGTATGGGTAGAGGGCACAATTGAAGTAAAACGGGTGGAAGGCGATGTCGCTGTAGTCGGTTATCGTATGACCGCCGCTACAGTGACACCGTATTATTAAGCTAAAAGCTCAGATACCTTTCGGTTTAGAAATGGACTTCTAAACCTAAATAAGGACCTTTAAACTGCAAATCTGAGTAAATACCATCTAAGTCATCAAGCTCGATAGTGATATCGCGATAACCCAATTGCAAATTCAGATCGACTGCCAAGTTCTCAATCAATCGATATTCGATACCGGCTTCAATATCACGCACACTGCTATCATCAACACTAACTGCGTTAGCCAAGCCATAGATAGTCAGTGGCGTAGCTGGAATACCTACTCGTAGTTGTGCATAACCGGTTGGAATCCAACCATCACTCTCTAGGGAGTTCTCAGATTGTGCATCACGAACAGCTAATAGACCGTCAACTTTCTTACCGGTTACACCAAGATCAAACGACAGTAAATCATTGTCGAAAATCTCATAATAGAGTGTGATATCCGTGTGGCTTAAATCAACAGAGCTAGCGAGTGATGTACCCGCGGTATAACCCTCACCGTTATAGGTAAAGTCTTCTGATAATGTCACCATACCTTGGGTTGATAACTCGTTATCACGAATTTTGATGTTTGGTAACAGTGGCACTGGGTGCTCAAATGCTAAATAGAAGCTCTTTTGTTTCTCGTCAGCAAAACCGAATGACTGGCTGCCATTGCCTGAGCCAAAATTACCGGTATTTTCAGTGTCCCAAACTTGGCCGCCTGCATAGATACCAAGTAAGGTGTCTGCTTGAGCAGCACCAGAGATTAAGAACGCTGGAGCAAGAATAGCTACTGCAATTTTTTTCATGAATGTGATCCCTATTAACGGATTGATCGAACTTCGGCGTCGAAGCTTACACTATCACCATCACTAAAATGAAGCGTAAATTCAACTTGATCACCCGGTTTAAACGTATTCTTTACACCAAACATCATCAAATGATAGCCGCCAGGCTGAAAAACGACGGTTTCGCCGGCTTCTAGCACAAGTTCAGGTACTCGACGCATACGCATCATGCCGTCGCGCATAACATGCTGATGCACTTCAATCGCTCGCGATGCGTCGGTATCTGCGCCGACGATACTCACCACTGACCTACCGGTATTACTAATTGTGAAGTAACCTGCGCCGTTCTCGGTGCCTGGAATCGATTCCTTCACCCAAGCATTCGAGATTTCCACCTCTGCCGCTATCAGCTGAATCGGAATGAATAAACTTACGATTAAAAGCTTTTTAATTAACTGCATCGTTACCTGCATAAAAATCTCCACAACAGACCTTGTTGCAGTTTACACAGTATTAGGCTTTTTTCGTACCACCAAATAGACCAAGAAGCCAACTAACAGGTACGGCAGCAACCAGCCAAATAGGCTCAATACAAGAGCTACGGTTGCAATAGTCAACGCCAAACCGACGCTACAACCTACAAACACCGCCAAAGCGAAAGCGCCTGCCGCCAATGCAAGAACCAATAAACCGGTAAACCCAATACTAAATACGATGCCAATAACGGCGCCTACAAAGCCAAGTATTTCATCAGCGAAAAACAAAGCGGCGATTACCGCAATAACGATCCACATGATATTTTGTTTGCGTTGCATAAACTTATCTCCAGCATGATATGTCATCAAAATTTTTCTCAATAAGGTATATGCAATTGTCGTGCCGACTTTTATATCACTGTTTTTATTTGTTTTTTCAAGATAAATAAAAAAGCCACTAACCCGAAGTTAGTGGCTTTAACAACTATTTCGTTAAATTTCAAACTTAGAACGAATAAGTTAACTCGGCAAAGTAATATCCACCATTAAATCCAAAAGGTGCATTGGTATTTGGATAAATAAAGATGCCGTTGAATTGATTCGACGGATCTTGTTCATCCGGATACTCATCAAATAAATTTTGAACACCGACGCTAACATTCACGCTATCAGTTGCTTGGTATCGTAATGATAAGTCCGTGATCCACTTGCCGCTGAATGTTGTTTGCAGACCAGAGTTATTTTCCAGCACATAATCTCCGAAATAATTAAACGCCAACCGAGTCTCGAAATCATTGATGCTGTGGGTAAACGCTAGCGAGCCACTATTGCGCGGCACCGAACGTGTCATACGTGTTCGCTCAACACCATCAAATAATTTACCTTCGAGGCCATCGAGAATCTGTGGCAAATTAACGCCATCAATTTCTGTTTTGTTATAGCCATAAGCTAATTGCGTGCGTAAGTCACCATACGTTAATTGGAAATCTTTGGTGAGAACGACATCAACACCTTGAGTTGTTGTATCAACAGCATTAATGAAGAACCGGGCATTATCAGCTCCCGCTTGGGCTAGAGCATCTGCAACCGCAGGCGAATCATCTGGCACTAACGAGCTTGAAAGAATAATTCTGTCGTCAATTGCAATTCGAAATGCATCAACCGTCAATGTCAAATCATTGTTGCCTCGCCAAACAAAGCCAAAACTAAAACTTTGAGACTCCTCTGGCTGGAGAGAACCAAGATCAAGTGACTGTGCTACAGGACTGATATTATTGAACGTACCTGACTGCTCCGGCACAAGAACACCATCGCGATTGATAAATAACGTTGAAATATTGGTAAAGTAAATTTGCTGAACACTTGGCGCACGAAAACCAGTATTTGCCGTTGCACGTACGGCAAAGCTATCAGTGAAGTCGTAGCGCCCAGACAGTTTCCAGCTCGTGTTGCTACCGAAATCCGAATAATCTTCATATCGAATCGCGGCGCCCCATTGGAACTGACTTGTCAGCATATTCTCGACTTCTGCATAAATACCAATGTTGTCGCGTGATTCATCAACTTCAGATTCAGGTTTGAAACCAGTGAAACCTTGGCTTCCTGCAGGACGTCCGTCATATTCGCCATTAATATACGAAGCCTCATCGCCTGCAGTTATTTCGTAAGCATTCTCGCGGTAACTGACACCGAAGGCGACGGCTAAGTCGGAGTTATTAACAAATGGAATGAAACGCGAGAAATCTATACTTGCATTTGTTTCTTCCATTTTTAAAGTACCAGCGTCAAACTCAGTTGGGGTCGTTGGCCCCAAAGACGCATTTAAGGAATTCTCAAGACGATACTGGAACTCGCTCGAGCCCATTCCAGCACTTGCATCAACATCCCATTCGCCAACTCGGAATTTATACCCACCGGTTAAACTCACATCTTGCGTTTCTGGAGACAATAATGGCAAAAAGCCATCGGGGTAAACCTCTAAGAGATTGCGGTTATCGAGCGCTCGGCGGTAAAAAGCGCCAGACTGCGAGGTACGATCGCTATAGCCAGCGAACGCATAAATTTGTGAAGAATCACCAACAGGCAATTTAAAGTTCGCAAAGAGTGCTTTGTTTTCAAACGATGCATCACCCACATGGTGATTCAACCGATTAAAGGTTTCTTCACGCGGATCTAATTCACCATCAATCAGCGGATACTGTTGACGCGGATCTAAACCAGCACGATTGGTTTTATTCTTATGGTGATATTCGGCAGCAAGTGTTAGCGAACCTGCGTCACCAATTAAAAAACCTGTATTTCCGTGTACTTTATATTGTTCGCCATCACCTTCATAAGTCTGACCGCCATTGACAGTAATAGAGCCGCCCTCACTTTGGTCTTTCAGAACAATATTAATGACACCTGCGATAGCATCAGACCCATACAAAGCTGCGGCGCCGTCTCGTAATACTTCAATTCGTTTAATCGCCGAAATAGGAATCGCGTTAAGATCAACGTTCGAGCTTCCACGACCAGTGGTACCATTTAAGTGAACCAAGGCACTGCTATGGCGACGTTTACCATTAATTAGAACAAGCGTGTGATCAGGAGATAAACCACGTAATGATGCCGGCCGTACTGCATCGGACCCGTCTGTGATTGATGAACTTGGGAAGTTGAAACTTGGTACTGCATATTGGAGTGCGCGAGCTGTTTCTGTAATGCCACTGGCCGCAAGATCGTCGCCAGAAATGATATCAACGGGAGCCGAACCGTCAGTAGCGGTTCGATAAGAAAGCCGTGAACCAACCACTTGTATCCGTTCCGCAGCTTCTGTTTCTGCTTCTGTATTATCTTGTGCAACTGCGGTATTTGCACTGATATACAATGCTGGGCTCAGTGCCGCCAATATCGCTAATTTCACATTAGAATTTGTCATATCGATGTCCTCTACTTCTATTGTTTGTAATTAATATCATAGTCGACTTTGTAACTTATTAATTACACCGAATTGTTCTGATATAGATCAGAATGTTCCGAAGAGATAAAGATAGGAGCGATATTAGCTATTGGATATTAGATATTAGCAAGAGCGAATGGCGTTATTCGTTACTCGTTATTCGTTACTCGTTATTCGTTAGTCGTGGGTGGGGTTGGCTTTTTCGAATAACCAATATCGACTAACCAATAACGCTTTTTGGGGTTCCTAAACGAAAAAACCCCGAGCGTTAGCTCGGGGTCTCGTCGTATTTGAAGCCTGGCAGTGTCCTACTCTCACATGGGGAAGCCCCACACTACCATCGGCGCTGAAGCGTTTCACTACTGAGTTCGGAATGGATCAGGTGGTTCCACTTCGCTATGGCCGCCAGGCAAAAACTGTTAAACAATATAAACGCGCTGATTGTTTCTTCAATACGGTAATGAACCACTCTACAGAGCCATTCTTTGGTAAAAGCTCGAACTTGTGCCTTGGCTTACAGCCATAAACACCTTCGGTGTTGTATGGTTAAGCCTCACGGGCAATTAGTACGGGTTAGCTCAACGCATTACTACGCTTCCACACCCCGCCTATCAACGTTGTAGTCTCCAACAACCCTTCAGGACAATTACATGTCAGTGAGAGCTTATCTTGAGGCTCGCTTCCCGCTTAGATGCTTTCAGCGGTTATCGATTCCGAACATAGCTACCGGGCAGTGCCACTGGCGTGACAACCCGAACACCAGAGGTTCGTTCACTCCGGTCCTCTCGTACTAGGAGCAACCCCTCTCAACTCTCAAACGCCCACGGCAGATAGGGACCGAACTGTCTCACGACGTTCTAAACCCAGCTCGCGTACCACTTTAAATGGCGAACAGCCATACCCTTGGGACCGACTACAGCCCCAGGATGTGATGAGCCGACATCGAGGTGCCAAACACCGCCGTCGATATGAACTCTTGGGCGGTATCAGCCTGTTATCCCCGGAGTACCTTTTATCCGTTGAGCGATGGCCCTTCCATTCAGAACCACCGGATCACTATGACCTGCTTTCGCACCTGCTCGACGTGTCTGTCTCGCAGTTAAGCTGGCTTGTGCCATTACACTAACCGTACGATGTCCGACCGTACTTAGCCAACCTTCGTGCTCCTCCGTTACTCTTTGGGAGGAGACCGCCCCAGTCAAACTACCCACCAGGCACTGTCCTCGATCCCGATAAGGGACCTAAGTTAGAACATCAAACATACAAGGGTGGTATTTCAAGGATGGCTCCACGTCAACTAGCGCCAACGCTTCATAGCCTCCCACCTATCCTACACATGGAGGTTCAATGTTCAGTGCCAAGCTGTAGTAAAGGTTCACGGGGTCTTTCCGTCTAGCCGCGGGTACACCGCATCTTCACGGCGATTTCAATTTCACTGAGTCTCGGGTGGAGACAGCGTGGCCATGGTTACACCATTCGTGCAGGTCGGAACTTACCCGACAAGGAATTTCGCTACCTTAGGACCGTTATAGTTACGGCCGCCGTTTACCGGGGCTTCGATCAAGAGCTTCGCTTACGCTAACCCCATCAATTAACCTTCCGGCACCGGGCAGGTGTCACACCCTATACGTCATCTTTCGATTTTGCAGAGTGCTGTGTTTTTAATAAACAGTCCCAGCCACCTGGTCACTGCGGCCAGCTCCAGCTCCCCCCGCAAGGGGTTCACTAGCTCTGGCGTACCTTCTCCCGAAGTTACGGTACTATTTTGCCTAGTTCCTTCACCCGAGTTCTCTCAAGCGCCTTAGTATTCTCTACCTGACCACCTGTGTCGGTTTCGGGTACGGTCAACATGTACCTGAAGCTTAGAGGCTTTTCCTGGAAGCAGGGCATCAACAACTTCGCATCCGTGGATGCTCGTCTCGTATCTCAGTCTTAGTCGCCCGGATTTTCCTAAGCAACCAACCTACATACTTTCACCGGGATAACCAACACCCGGCTTGCCTAGCCTTCTCCGTCCCCCCATCGCAGTACATGTCGGTTCAGGAATATTAACCTGATTCCCATCGACTACGCCTCTCGGCCTCGCCTTAGGGGCCGACTTACCCTACCCTGATTAGCATGGGATAGGAAACCTTGGTCTTCCGGCGTGGGGGTTTTTCACCCCCATTATCGTTACTCATGTCAGCATTCGCACTTCTGATACCTCCAGCATGCTTCTCAACACACCTTCAACGGCTTACAGAACGCTCCCCTACCCAGCAACATCGTTGCTGCCGCAGCTTCGGTGCATGGCTTAGCCCCGTTACATCTTCCGCGCAGGCCGACTCGACTAGTGAGCTATTACGCTTTCTTTAAAGGATGGCTGCTTCTAAGCCAACCTCCTAGCTGTCTGAGCCTTCCCACATCGTTTCCCACTTAGCCATGACTTTGGGACCTTAGCTGGCGGTCTGGGTTGTTTCCCTCTTCACGACGGACGTTAGCACCCGCCGTGTGTCTCCCGGATAGTACTCACTGGTATTCGGAGTTTGCATGGGGTTGGTAAGTCGGGATGACCCCCTAGCCCAAACAGTGCTCTACCCCCAGTGGTATTCGTCCGAGGCTCTACCTAAATAGATTTCGGGGAGAACCAGCTATCTCCGGGCTTGATTAGCCTTTCACTCCGATCCACAAGTCATCCCCATCTTTTTCAACAGATGTGGGTTCGGTCCTCCAATTGATGTTACTCAATCTTCAACCTGCTCATGGATAGATCGCCCGGTTTCGGGTCTATACCTTGCAACTAAAACGCCCAGTTAAGACTCGGTTTCCCTACGGCTCCCCTATACGGTTAACCTTGCTACAAAATATAAGTCGCTGACCCATTATACAAAAGGTACGCAGTCACCCTCGAAGGGCTCCTACTGCTTGTACGTAGACGGTTTCAGGTTCTATTTCACTCCCCTCGCCGGGGTTCTTTTCGCCTTTCCCTCACGGTACTGGTTCACTATCGGTCAGTTGGGAGTATTTAGCCTTGGAGGATGGTCCCCCCATATTCAGTCAAGATAACACGTGTCCCGACCTACTCGTTTTCACATTCATCGCTTCGTCGTGTACGGGACTATCACCCTGTATCGTCAAGCTTTCCAGCTTGTTCCACTAAAACTATGATTGCTTAAGGGCTACTTCCCGTTCGCTCGCCGCTACTAGGGAAATCTCGGTTGATTTCTTTTCCTCCGGGTACTTAGATGTTTCAGTTCTCCGGGTTCGCTTCCTTAGGCTATGTATTCACCTAAGGATACTGAGCAAGCTCAGTGGGTTTCCCCATTCGGAAATCCATGACTATAACGGCTCTTACTGCCTCATCATGGCTTATCGCAAGTTAGTACGTCCTTCATCGCCTCCAACTGCCTAGGCATCCACCGTCTACGCTTAGTCACTTAACCATACAACCCGAAAATGTTTATTCGAATCGCATGGGCTGTTCTCTATGCTGTACACAAGTTCGATACGCCTCTACCAAAATGGTGTTTCAAGTAGAGTGGCATTTCATTACTTTATTACAATCAGCTTGTTCATATTGTTAAAGAGCGTCGTAACATCAGGTTACTGATAACTATTCTCGTAAGAATGTTTATCGCTAACCTTGGATAGAAATCGTTATTCGTGATTGGTTATTCGTTATTCGAAAAACCAAAACCAAGCCAGAAACTTGCTTCAATGTTAGGCAAGGCGGGAAGCCGCGAAGCATACATTAGTATGTGAGTGCCTTTCCAACGCAGCATAACGTTGAAGTGGTGGAGCCAAGCGGGATCGAACCGCTGACCTCCTGCGTGCAAGGCAGGCGCTCTCCCAGCTGAGCTATGGCCCCGTTTCGTTGTTCGTTATTGGTTATTCGTTGTTCGTCAAACAACAACCAAACCAAACCAAACACAACAAACCGATAAGACTAACTTCAAGGTTAGGCAAGGCGGGAAGGCACGAAGCATACATCAGTATGTGAGTGGCTTTCCAACGCAGCATAACCGCAGAAGTGGTGGGTCTGAGTAGACTTGAACTACCGACCTCACCCTTATCAGGGGTGCGCTCTAACCAGCTGAGCTACAGACCCAGTTTCTATCCGTTACTTCTACCAAACCAGGCAATCTGTGTGAGCACTTATCTTCTTCAAGGCTTTTTCATAAGGAGGTGATCCAGCCGCAGGTTCCCCTACGGCTACCTTGTTACGACTTCACCCCAGTCATGAACCACACCGTGGTAAACGCCCTCCCGAAGGTTAAGCTATCTACTTCTGGTGCAGCCCACTCCCATGGTGTGACGGGCGGTGTGTACAAGGCCCGGGAACGTATTCACCGTGGCATTCTGATCCACGATTACTAGCGATTCCGACTTCATGGAGTCGAGTTGCAGACTCCAATCCGGACTACGACGCGCTTTTTGAGATCCGCACACTCTCGCGAGTTAGCTTCCCATTGTACGCGCCATTGTAGCACGTGTGTAGCCCATCCCGTAAGGGCCATGATGACTTGACGTCGTCCCCACCTTCCTCCGGTTTATCACCGGCAGTCTCCCCAGAGTTCCCGCCTTTACGCGCTGGCAACTAAGGATAAGGGTTGCGCTCGTTGCGGGACTTAACCCAACATCTCACAACACGAGCTGACGACAGCCATGCAGCACCTGTCTCAGTGTTCCCGAAGGCACTAATCTATCTCTAGAAAATTCACTGGATGTCAAGGGATGGTAAGGTTCTTCGCGTTGCATCGAATTAAACCACATGCTCCACCGCTTGTGCGGGCCCCCGTCAATTCATTTGAGTTTTAACCTTGCGGCCGTACTCCCCAGGCGGTCAACTTAGTGCGTTAGCTGCGTTACTCACATCGTTTATGACACGAACAACTAGTTGACATCGTTTACGGCGTGGACTACCAGGGTATCTAATCCTGTTTGCTCCCCACGCTTTCGTACCTCAGCGTCAGTTTCTGACCAGGTGGCCGCCTTCGCCACCGGTATTCCTTCCTATATCTACGCATTTCACCGCTACACAGGAAATTCTACCACCCTCTTCAGAACTCGAGCCTGCCAGTTCAAAATGCCATTCCCAGGTTGAGCCCGGGGCTTTCACATCTTGCTTAACAAGCCGCCTACGTACGCTTTACGCCCAGTAATTCCGATTAACGCTTGCACCCTCCGTATTACCGCGGCTGCTGGCACGGAGTTAGCCGGTGCTTCTTCTGTGGCTAACGTCAATATGCAAGAGTATTAATCTTACATCCTTCCTCACCACTGAAAGTGCTTTACAACCCGAAGGCCTTCTTCACACACGCGGCATGGCTGCATCAGGGTTTCCCCCATTGTGCAATATTCCCCACTGCTGCCTCCCGTAGGAGTCTGGGCCGTGTCTCAGTCCCAGTGTGGCTGATCATCCTCTCAGAACAGCTAGAGATCGTCGCCTTGGTGGGCCTTTACCCCACCAACTAGCTAATCTCACTTGGGCCTATCTCTAGGTGCAAGGTCCGAAGAGCCCCTGCTTTGGTCCGTAGACATTATGCGGTATTAGCCACAGTTTCCCGTGGTTATCCCCCTCCTAAAGGCAAGTTCCCAAGCATTACTCACCCGTCCGCCGCTCGCCGGCAAAGTAGCAAGCTACTCCCCGCTGCCGCTCGACTTGCATGTGTTAGGCCTGCCGCCAGCGTTCAATCTGAGCCATGATCAAACTCTTCAGTTTAAAGTGTTTAATCGACCCATTGAATCAATGACTTAATAAATCTTAATTTGTTAAGCACTTTTCCAATCAGTCAGGTGTATCCGAAGATACTTTTTTGCATCCGAAGATGCTTTCTCTGCCTGAATCCGGTAAGTGCCCACACAGTTTGCTTGGCTTGGTATATTGTTAAAGAACGTTTCGCTGCGTTGAGCGAGGCTGCGCATTCTACAGCCTTGGCGTTTTGTGTCAAGCCTTTCGGCGAAATTTTTTCTGACTCAAAACATCTGCTTTTGGCGACTTCGTTGTCTGCCTCAAGCGTGGGGCGCATTTTAGAGATTTAACTGGCCGCGTCAAGCGCCTTTTTGACATTTTTATGTGTTTTTTTGCCAACTGCCGATTTTATGAACGAAGCGTATAAAAAAAGCTCGCCGAAGCGAGCTTTTTAAAGAAATAACAGCCTTAATTATTTTTTCGGGCCACCTTTGCCAGGTGAGCCACCAGTGTCACCACCGGTATCGCCGCCCGTTGAACCACCACAGCCATTTGCTGTTAAGTAATCAACTGCAGCTTTCGCTTGGACAAGACCATGGCCATACATTGTATCGCGTCCTGCCGCACCCAAATCTTTAGCGGTGGCAGCTAGTGCGTTACGAATGTCATTGTTACTACAAGTTGTATGATGAGACCATACCAACGCAGCTACACCAGCAACGTGTGGCGTTGCCATTGAAGTACCATCGAAGAAGGCCCAGTCACTGTCAACTACGCCAACTGTTGTGCTCGCGCCAATTTGATTGACTAACGCAGCACCATCGGTATCACTAATACCTACTGCTGGGATGCTTGACTGATAAGTACCTAGAGTACCTAATAGCATACCTGGCTCGTTATTATAGATAATAGCGCCAACACCACCGCCTGCTTCACAAGCTTGTACTTTTTCGGCAAACGAGATAACGCCGCGCTCAATTAAACATACTTTACCAGCAGCATCAGCACATGGTGCGTCTCCGATACCACAGTTTGATAAAGCACCGGTATTTTCAACGCGCGCAGTACCTTCCATACCCGTCGCTTCAACAGCACTACCAGCTACAGTTACAGTCACCTTCTCACCCATACCACGAGGCACAGAAGAAAGTACGCTGACACCTGGACCAGCAAGTTCGACTTGGTCAGTTTGCTGTGAGAATGATGCGTGCTGCTCATTGGCATCAACCGCTGCAACAGAAACAACTGCATCATAAGAAGCAGGATATGAATGGCGGGTATTACCATCGTTACCAGCTGCAGCGATACTTAGAATGCCTGCTGCATTTAACTGAGCGAAAGCTTGCTCTTCACTGCGGTTAGCACGTGAACCACCTAAGCTCATGTTGATAACGTTTGCACCGTAATCAGCACACTGCTCAGCTGCAGCCATTAATGAAGATGAATATGCCCAGCCCGACGCTGAGAATACTTTCACAATGTGTAAGTTCACATTGCCGTTTGGCATCACGCCAACGACGCCTTCACCATTTGATAATGCGGCGATTGTACCAGCAACGTGTGTGCCGTGACCGTTTTCATCGGTATACCAAGTACCAGTACCAGCATCGTTAACACCGGTTACACCAGATGTTTGTAAATCTGGGTGACCCATGTCGTAACCTGAGTCGATGATACATACTTTACGTGTACCTGCCGCAGCATCTGACACTAAATCAGCTTGGACCATCTCAATACCGTAAGGCTTGCCTGGCTCCCACTGAGTATTTTGTACGAAACGCTTTTCATCTGGAGTAACGCTGACAACGTTCGGGTTGTTCATTAGTCCGTGAATTGCAGAATGAGGTACTTGAAGCGCCATAGCGTTAAAGCGATCGTAGCGATACAGTACCTTGTTGTCGGAACCGCCACCACCATCATTATCGTCAGGTGGATCTAGTAAACCGTCGTCGTCAAGATGCAGGAACGCTTCAATCAGATGTTGTGACCCAGGCTTGAATTCAACAATAACCCGTTCTTTTTCATTATTGGCATGAGCTGGCCCATGGGCGTGTACAGCTGTGCTGATAGCAAGCGACAACGCCGCTAAAACTAGCGCACTATTTTTAGTGGTGTTCGACATGGATTTGACCCTTTTTTATTATACTTTCTAATGTGTTGTTCATTTGCGGCTGGTTATTTTTTATCGCCACAGTGGGTCATAATGTAGCATTTTGATCGTATGCGCAATGTCATACTGTGAATAATTTGTAAAGTTGCTTGATTATAACTTCGGTGGACATTTTAAGTTCTATCGTTACAATTCGCGCTCGTCCGCATATAGAAGACACGCACTTAGGGAATTTTATGACGCATCTAGCAATCGATTCTGACAACTACCAGGCGCAACTTTCAGAGAAAGAGCAACTCCTGAAGTCGATGCTTGCACCTTTTTCAGTGTCAAATATTGATGTCTATGCGTCGCCAACGACTCACTATCGGATGCGTGCAGAGTTTCGGGTTTGGCATGATGGTGATGATTTGTTCTACATTATGTTTAATCCAGAGACACGAGAGAAAATACGTGTCGATGTATTCCCTGTCGCCAACCAACTTATCAACGAATTGATGCCAGCAATACTCGACTATGTGCGCGAGCGTCCAACTTTGCGACAAAAGCTTTTTCAAGTTGAATTTCTGACAACCACCACCAACGAAGCGCTGATATCTCTCATTTATCATCGGCAACTCGATGAAAGTTGGCAGCACGAAGCTCGTGAATTGAAAAAAAATCTGAGTAAATTTGGAAAGATCGAAATTGTCGGGCGAGCCAAAAAGCAAAAAATATGTTTGGACCAAGACTGGGTTTTAGAAACCTTAGTCATTGACGACAAACCATATCGCTTCCAGCAGGTTGAAAATAGCTTTACTCAGCCAAATGCGGCAGTAAATCAGCACATGGTCAGTTGGGCACTAAATGCAACCAAAGATAGCGAAGGCGATTTATTAGAGCTCTACTGTGGTAACGGAAATTTCAGTCTTCCATTGGCTCAGAATTTTAATCGCGTTCTTGCAACTGAAATTAGTAAAACGTCGGTTAATTCGGCGCGCTATAACTGTGAGGTGAATAATATAAACAACGTTACTATTGTACGTATGTCCGCCGAAGACTTTAGTGCAGTAATGGCAGGTGAAAAGGAATCTCGGCGTGCGAATGAAGCAGAACTGGAGCAATTTGACTGTCGCACGGTACTGGTAGATCCGCCGCGGGCTGGTCTAGATGCCGATACCGTTGAACTCGTAAGAAACTACGATTCGATTGTTTATATCTCGTGTAACCCAGAAACGTTAGTCGAAAACTTAAAGTCGCTTCAAAGCTCTCATGAAGTTTCTCGCGCCGCGTTTTTTGATCAGTTCCCATATACACACCACATGGAAGCTGGTGTATTACTCAAAAAAAAGCGTTGAGAAAAATTAGGCGGTAGTAAGGAAGTCGGTTGAGCGAACCAAGCGCAAATTCACCCAGTGAGCAGCGACGATCAGGCTAGCGCCCAGAAGGATAATGATCGGTTCGCCCATTTCACCAAGACTATCTTTATGCCAGTAAATGAAACCGCCAGCTATTAATAATATTAACGGATAAAATCGTGCATGTTTACGAATACCGCTAATTAGCGCAACTAAACCAAGTGCAATGCTGGTTCCTAAAATAACTCGCTCGAGCAATTCTTCACCAATAAATGACAAACCTATCAGTGATAGCATTGGCAGAATGACAGGCAGCAACAAGCAGTGCAACGCACACAACGTGGTGACCCACATACCTGTTTTGTCTAATGAACGCTGTGTCATTTCTTCGCCTACTTTTAGTCAAACCTACAACTCAGTTAAGAGTGTTATAGTATAACATTACCGGTTTTAAGCGCAAGAGATGGGGAAAGGTAAAACTTGACGAATATCAGAAATACCGGTGACGAGCATTAACAAACGATCGAAACCGAGTGCCACCCCTGAACAATTCGGCATGCCTGCATCAAGCGCCTTTAATAAGCGAAAATCAGCTGGTTTTGTTTCTTTTCCGAATTGCTTTCTGAGATGGTTATCTTGATCAAACCTAAGTTGCTGGTGCTGTGCATGCGTTAACTCCTGATAGCCATTCGCTAATTCGATACCACCCACGTACACTTCGAAGCGCAGAGCCATACGTTCATCTTCTGTATCGAGTTGCGCTAACGCCGCTTGGCTGGCCGGAAAACGCTCGACAACGGTAATAGCTGACTTATTCAATTGCGGTTCGATTACCAACGACATGGCAAGTTGGAGCAACGTATCCTTATCTGTTTCACGTTTGACTAAATCAGCAATGCGTTCATCTTTAATGAGACAGTTTTGGAGTTCTTCGACGGAAGCGTTTAACGGATCTAGATTCAAGTGTTTTAGAAACAAGGCGTTGTAGGTGGTTTGATGAACCTCTCGTGCACCGAGGACATCGCGGAGTAAGGTCACAACTTCATCGATTAAGTCTTGCATGGTGAAGTTAATGCGATACCACTCCAACATGGTGAACTCTGGATTGTGGAAACGTCCTACTTCGTCATCACGAAACACTTTACCGAGTTGATAAATGGATTGGCCATGTGCAGCAAGCAATCGCTTCATTGCATATTCAGGCGACGTCTGTAACTGAAAACGCTGGTGAGGAAAACAACTGATCGTGGTCTCGAGATTTTCAAGATGTAAATCGGTTACGCCGAATCGACCGAGTATTGGTGTATCGACTTCAAGCACATCTCGTTGCTGGAAAAAATTACGAATGGTTTGAAACAATGCAGCTCGCTGTCGCAAAACATCAAGCGAAGCGCTTGGTTGCCAATGATCAGTGAGCTGCATATTTCAGTAACAACTTATTTTTGAACGCGTGATACGTACTCGCCTGAGCGCGTGTCTACTTTTACCACTTCGCCAGTTTGGACGAAAAGCGGTACACGAACCACAGCGCCAGTGCTTAAGGTTGCTGGTTTACCACCAGTACCTGCAGTGTCACCTTTTAAGCCCGGATCAGTTTCAACAATTTCTAATTCAACAAAGTTTGGTGGTGTTACCGCAATCGGGTTACCGTTCCACAATGTTAGTGTACAAGTATCTTGTTCCACCAACCACTTGGTTGAATCGCCAACCGCTTTCGCATCAGCAGCTAATTGCTCGAATGTTTCATTGTTCATGAAGTGCCAGAATTCACCATCGTTGTACAAATAGGCTAATTCCATATCAACAACGTCTGCACCTTCAACCGATTCACCTGACTTGAAGGTTTTCTCAACCACTTTACCACTAATTAGTTTGCGGATTCTTACGCGGTTAAACGCTTGCCCTTTACCGGGTTTAACAACTTCATTTTCGATGATGTTACATGGCTCACCATCTTGCATGATTTTTAACCCAGCTTTGAATTCATTTGTGCTGTAATTCGCCATAGCTTCCTCATATGCTTTCAAATTAAGCGATTTCGCGGGCAATAATAAACCATAACGCAGCAATTTTCAGGTAAAATAATTCGCGTCACGCAACAATTTTACAGGAAGCCTGTGTCGAGTTTGAATATCATCTCTGTCCGACCACAGTGGCAGCAAGAGTTAGCACAATCGATATCAGACCCAACCGAGTTGGGTGCCTTTTTACGTCTGCCTGAAAGCTGGACTGCGCAAAACCAAACCGCTCGGGAATTATTCCCGCTGCGCATTACGCGCTATTTTGCGAGCTTGATGAAACCCGGCGATATTCACGACCCACTTTTGCTTCAAGTGATGCCTAATCAAGCTGAGTTTGAGCAAAAGGAAGGTTTTGTTGCCGATCCGTTAGAAGAACAAAGCGGTGACCACGCGGGCATTTTGCATAAATACAAATCGCGTGTCCTTGTTATTTTACGAGGTGGCTGTGCGATTAATTGCCGTTACTGCTTTCGGCGTCATTTCCCGTACCAAGACCACCATTTCGGTCGCACTCAGTTGCAACAATTGGTTGAGCTCATTCAATCGGATGAAGCAATCAATGAAGTGATTTTGAGTGGCGGCGACCCACTGATGGCGAATGACGACCAGCTGTTTAAGGTGATTACGGCACTCGAAGCATTGCCGCAACTTAAGCGGTTGCGCATTCATAGTCGTTTACCAGTCGTGCTACCGTCGCGTTTGACGGAAGAGCTCGCGAGGCGATTGCAGGTGAGTCGGTTACAAACCATTTTAGTCATTCACGCGAATCATCCGCACGAGGTTACAAATACATTGAAAGGTGCTTTAGCGCGTTGGGCTCAACACGACATTACGCTATTGAATCAAAGTGTCTTATTAGCTGGCGTTAACGATTCAGCGGATACACTTGCCGATTTAAGCGAAGCGCTTTTTGATGCGAAAGTTATTCCCTACTATTTACATCAACTCGACAAAGTTGCTGGTGCGAGTCATTTTGCGATAAGTGATGAGCGAGCTCGCGAACTTGAACAACAGCTGCGAGCTCGTTTACCTGGTTTTCTGGTACCTAAGTTAGTTCGTGAAATTGCCGGCGAAGCAAGCAAAACACCGCTTTAGTTGTTGCCGGCAATGTATGCGAGTTAATCTGCAGCATCTGGGAACGTTTCACGAAACCAATCTTGCAGAAGCTCCTTTTCAAAATAGAGCGCATCACGACTAGAGCCCATGACATTTCGAATGTTACGCGGTGGCGCCAGTGATTTTAACTCGACGTTTTCCGCTTCACTAAGGACGCTACCTTGCGCATCCGTATATTTATATGAAATGACTAAATGCGGATACGAAATATCATCAAGAATACGTTGAAACGCGCTGCTGGTTGCCCCAAACGTTGGCTCAACTCGTCCCGCAAGGTCAACATCGTTGAAGGTAACCTGGAGTTTATTTTGTTCAGGTAGCTTTTGACCTAATGCCTCAACATATTCGGTAAAGTTTGCCTTGGTTCGCTCTTCAAATCGGCTCTTCAACTCGTTCACAGCTTCAAAATCAGTAAATGACTTTACTTCACCCCACTTCACCGAAACCTCAGCCGCATTGGCTGCGCCAGCAAATAATGTAGCAACAATTGCAAGATTCAATACGGACGTTTTCATTCTTACCTCCATTTCGCACATGGATTCGTGTGCTTTAAATTCTGTGCTTACAGTAGTATAGACGCTAGATCGCTGAGTTTCGTGACAGCCTTAAAACAAAAAAGGAAGCACCGAGGTGCTTCCTTTTCCATTTGCTCAACGAGCAGGTCGGCTTACATCATGCCGCCCATTCCGCCCATGCCACCCATGTCTGGTGCAGCTGGCTCGTCTTTTGGTATTTCCGCAATCATCGCTTCGGTGGTAATCATCAACGCAGCGACTGATGAAGCGAACTGCAATGCTGAACGCGTTACTTTGGTTGGATCCAAAATACCCATTTCAAGCATGTCGCCATAAACATCTTGGCCAGCGTTGTATCCGTAGTTACCTTCACCGTTCTTCACGTTGTTCGCAACCACTGATGCTTCTGCGCCAGCGTTGGTTGAGATTTGGCGAAGTGGTGCTTCCATCGCGCGTAATGCCAATTTAATACCAACGTTTTGGTCTTCGTTGTCGCCACGTAAGTCCGCAAGTTTGCTTGCCGCACGCACTAGCGCGACACCGCCACCAGGTACCACACCTTCTTCAACTGCTGCGCGAGTTGCATGCAACGCGTCTTCAACGCGTGCTTTCTTCTCTTTCATTTCCATTTCAGTGGCAGCGCCAACTTTGATTACTGCTACGCCGCCGGCCAATTTCGCCAAACGCTCTTGCAGTTTTTCACGGTCATAATCAGAAGAAGTTTCTTCAATTTGCTGACGAATTTGCGTCACGCGGCCTTCAATTGATGCCTGATCACCGCTGCCATCAACAATGGTGGTGTTATCTTTGTTAATCACCACACGCTTCGCAGTACCAAGGTCGTCTAGCTGAGCTTTCTCAAGCTCCATGCCGATTTCTTCAGAAATAACGTTACCGCCAGTTAGTACCGCGATATCTTGCAACATGGCTTTACGGCGATCACCGAAACCAGGTGCTTTAACCGCAGCAACTTTCACGATACCGCGCATGTTGTTCACAACCAAGGTTGCCAACGCTTCGCCTTCAACGTCTTCAGCGATGATTAACAATGGCTTACCTGATTTCGCAACGCCTTCTAATACAGGAAGCAATTCGCGAATGTTTGAGATTTTCTTGTCAACCAATAGGATGAACGGACTTTCCAGTTCAACGGTACCGTTCTCTTGGTTGTTGATGAAGTATGGTGACAAATAGCCACGGTCAAACTGCATCCCTTCAACAACATCAAGCTCGTCTTGCAAGGCTTGGCCTTCTTCAACGGTGATAACACCTTCTTGGCCAACTTTGTCCATTGCTTGAGCAATGATTTCACCAATAGTGCTATCCGAGTTGGCAGAGATAGTACCAACTTGCGCGATTGCTTTTGAGTTGTTGCACGGCTGCGACAAGGCTTTCAATTCTTCTACCGCTGCGATAACCGCTTTATCGATACCGCGCTTCAAATCCATTGGGTTCATGCCAGCGGCAACTGCTTTCAAACCTTCGTTGACAATGGCTTGCGCTAATACGGTTGCAGTCGTCGTACCGTCACCCGCTTCATCGTTAGCTTTTGACGCAACTTCTTTCACCATTTGTGCGCCCATATTCTCGAACTTGTCTTCAAGCTCAATTTCTTTCGCTACCGATACACCATCTTTGGTGATCAAAGGTGCGCCAAATGATTTTTCTAAAACAACGTTACGACCTTTAGGGCCCAAGGTTACTTTTACTGCGTCGGCTAGAATGTTGACGCCTTTTAACATGCGCTGACGCGCTGTGTTACCAAACTTAACTTCTTTAGCTGCCATGTTCGTTTCCCTCTTAAGCTTCGATAATCGCTAAAATGTCTGATTCAGACATGATCAGGTATTCTTCACCGTCAATCTTTTGCGTTTTCACGCCATAGCTTTCGTTGAATAATACGCTGTCGCCTACTTTGACATCCAAAGCTTTCACGTCACCGTTATCCAAGATGCGACCATTGCCTACTGCAACAACCTCACCGCGCGTCGATTTCTCTGCTGCTGAACCAGTCAGCACGATACCGCCTGCAGATTTGGTTTCTGCTTCAGAGCGTTTGATGATCACACGATCATGTAAAGGACGAAGTTTCATCGTTGATAACTCCTAAACCTAATGGTTGTGGTTGATAACTATGCTTCAGAGATGAGCTGAAGCTGTTAAAAAATGTGTTGTGCCCCCTGTTATGGGGGATAAAAAATTGATATCAAGGTTTTCTGATAAATTTTTTTTGTTTTCGTATACTGACCAAAATTTAACGTACAGGTGTATGTATGACGACAGAACATCGTTTAGTGATTTGTAGTTGTCCAGATAAACATGTTGCCAAGGCGCTTGCCGATAAGATACTGCGAGCGCGCTATGCGGCATGTGTGAATATCTCTGCACCATCAACCTCGATGTATTGGTGGGACGATCACATTCATGCCGATGAAGAAGTTTTGCTGCAAATCAAAACAACGGTCGGTTCACTTGATGCACTGTTTGAACTCATTCAAACTGCGCACCCGTACGATGTTCCTGAAATTGTCGCTTTAGCCATTACTGAAGGCTCTGAAAGCTATCTAAACTGGATTACACAGGTCACCCAATCATGAAGCCAATGTGGTATCGAAGCTTTGTTATGATATTTGCGTTATGGATGTCGCTTACATCTGCCGTTTTTGCACAAGCGCAGTTTGAATTGGGGCAGGATGACCCGTTTGCACAGCAAAATCAGTTTTTGCCGGTTGATGAAGCATTTCAGTTCGATTTTCGACAGCAAGGCGATAAGCTTACAATAAGTTGGGAGATTGCTGATAGTTACTATATGTATCAGCATCGCTTTGTCGTCAAAACACCGGTCCAATTAAAAGAAGAACCACAGCTACCTGAAGGTGAGGCGCATTTTGATGAGTTCTTCGGCGAAACGATTGTTTATCGTGATTATGTCGAGCTCACCTATAATTTAAGCCAAGCAAGCCCTGATCAAGCGTTCACAATTTCGTATCAAGGTTGTGCCGATGCTGGTTTATGTTATCCGCCAACCGAAAAGACCATTTATCTCAGTGCCGTAAAAGGCGATGGCTCAGTAGCCATTGATTTTCAGCAAGTCGCCGAGAATTCGCAACAAACCACATCATCGACTTTTTTTGATACCATTATTGAAAAGCCGCTATGGTTAGTATTACTGCTGTTTGTTGTGCTTGGTATTGGCTTAGCATTTACCCCTTGCGTGTTGCCGATGTACCCGATTATTTCTGCAATCATTATGGGGCAAACCGGTGCCAGTACTAACCAGCCGAAGCAATTAAGTACACGACGCGCCTTCACCTTAAGCCTCGCCTACGTGCAGGGTATGGCGATTACTTATTCCGTACTAGGCGTTGTTGTCGCGCTTGCTGGCTTGCGCTATCAAGCCATGTTGCAACACCCTGCAATTCTCATCACCTTAGCCATTGTATTTGTGCTGTTGGCCTTGAGTATGTTGGGTGCCTACACCCTGCAGTTACCTCAGCGTTGGCACAACTACTTAAACGAGTTGAGCCAATCACAACGCGGCGGTGCACATCGAAGTGTCTTTACGATGGGTGCGATTTCGGGGCTGATTGCATCACCTTGCACCACAGCGCCATTATCCGGCGTTCTGCTGTTTATTGCACAGTCTGGCGATTTAACCATCGGCGCAGCAGTACTTTATGCCTTAAGTGTTGGCATGGGCTTACCACTATTAGCCTTCGGTGTAACCGGTGGCAAACTGTTACCAAAGGCTGGTGCGTGGATGAATACCATCAAACGCGTATTTGGTGTGGTGTTGTTAGGCGTTGCTATTGTACTGATCGAGCGACTCATTCCATACGCAGTAGCTGATTGGTTGTGGGTGGCATTTATTGCATTGAGCGCTATCTACCTTATTCAAGCAGACATGCGTGAACTCTCGAAAAAGGCAGCTGCTAGGTTTGCTGCTGCGTGGCTCATCATCAGTGGTGTTCTCTTATATAGTTGGTGGCCGCAATCACATCATACGCTACCATTTATTCAGGTAACCTCCGTGGCCGAAATTCAGCAACAATTAGAAACCGCAGCTAGCGACAATAAAGTTGTGATGCTCGATCTTTACGCCGATTGGTGTGTCGCATGTAAAGAGTTTGAACGTGATACTTTCTCGGCAGAAGAAGTTGCTGCCGCAACCGCTGACGTGGTGTTGCTGCAAGCTGACGTTACTGCAAACACCAGCGCAAACAATGCAATTCTAGCTGAATATCAAGTACTCGGCTTGCCGACTATCTTGTTCTTCAAGAACCAACAAGAGTTAAGTCGATCGCGAGTTACTGGGTTTATGCCTGCAGAAAACTTCGCCGAACACATAGAAGAGTTAAAAACACGTTAAAACTTGCAGCGAACAGCGGTGATAAGACCAGTATTTTGCTGCTTATTCTCATTTTTTCACTATAATGCTGAATTAGGTGTTGAATTAGAGGCTGTAAATGGCCTCTAATATCAATCTTGATACGTTCGCAGCAGATCGCAGCATTATGACAGCAAATAACGATAAAAAATTCAGAGTGCTATTACTCAACGGCCCTAACCTTAACTTGTTAGGTTCCCGTGAGCCAGAAATCTATGGCAGCGACACGCTCGATAAAATTGAGCACCGCTTACGCGAACACGCTGAATCAATGGGTATTACCCTTGATTGTCGGCAATCCAACGCCGAGCATCAATTGATTGACTGGGTTCATGAAGCGCGAACCTCACACGTCGATTACATCATTATTAATCCTGGCGCGTATACACATACTAGCATTGCGTTGCGCGATGCTCTTGCTGGGGTCGCAATTCCGTTTACTGAAATACACCTTTCCAATATTCACGCTCGCGAAGAATTTCGTCAGCATTCCTTTTTAGCAGATATTGCTGTTGGTGTTATTTGTGGGTTTGGTGCTCAAGGTTACGACTTTGCGCTACAAGCAGCGAAGCACTTTTTAAGCAAGCAATAACGAACATAAAACATTGGGGTCATAATAGATCATGGATATTCGTAAAATTAAAAAACTGATCGAACTGGTTGAAGAATCGGGTATTGCCGAACTTGAAATTACCGAAGGTGAAGAGTCGGTACGTATTCACCGTGGCGGTAGTCACAGTGCGCCAATGCACTATCAATTGGCGCCACAGCAAATGATGGCTGCACCAGCGCCTGCTCCGACAGCAGCACCAGCTGCGGCTGAAGCTCCTGCAGCACCTGAGCTATCCGGCCACGTTGTGAAATCACCAATGGTTGGTACCTTCTATGCAGCGCCAGCACCTGGTGCCGCTGATTTTGTTAGCGTTGGTCAACAAGTGAAAGCTGGCGATACCTTGTGTATTGTTGAAGCAATGAAAATGATGAACCAAATTGAAGCCGATAAAGGCGGCGTGGTGAAACAAATTCTTGTTGAGAACGGTGAGCCGGTCGAATTTGACCAACCTCTGTTTGTCATCGAATAAGCATATCGACACAGGACATAGTCATGTTAGATAAGGTAGTGATTGCAAACCGAGGCGAGATTGCGCTGCGTATTTTACGCGCCTGTAAAGAACTCGGTATCAAGACGGTAGCTGTGCATTCCACGGTTGACCGCAATCTAAAGCACGTGTTGTTGGCCGATGAATCAATCTGCATTGGTAATGGACCATCAACCGATAGCTATTTAAATATTCCACGTATTATTAGTGCGGCAGAAATTACCGATGCTGCAGCGATTCACCCTGGTTACGGCTTTTTAGCCGAAAACGCTGATTTTGCTGAACAAGTTGAAAATTCAGGCTTTATCTTCGTTGGGCCAACTGCGGATGTTATTCGCTTAATGGGCGATAAGGTATCGGCCATTGAAGCAATGAAGAAAGCAGGCGTGCCTTGCGTGCCAGGTTCGGGCGGCCCACTTGGCGATGATGACGCTGCCAATATTAAAATTGCCAAGCGTATTGGCTACCCAGTGATCGTTAAAGCTGCTGGTGGTGGGGGTGGTCGTGGTATGCGCGTTGTTCGTAAAGAAGACGAATTACTGCGCGCAATTAGTACAACCAAAGCTGAAGCCGGTGCTGCATTTGGTAACTCGATGGTGTACATGGAGAAATTCCTAGAAAATCCACGCCACATCGAAATTCAGGTACTTGCTGATGGCCAAGGTAACGCCGTTTATTTAGGCGAACGCGACTGCTCTATGCAGCGTCGTCACCAGAAAGTTGTGGAAGAGGCACCAGCACCAGGCGTTACTCCTGAAATGCGTAAGTTTATTGGTGAACGCTGTGTGAAAGCCTGTATCGAAATTGGCTACCGTGGTGCGGGTACGTTCGAATTCTTGTATGAGAACGGTGAGTTCTACTTCATTGAAATGAATACGCGTATACAAGTAGAGCACCCAGTGACCGAAATGATCACAGGTATCGACCTGATTAAAGAACAATTACGTGTAGCTGCTGGCCGTCAATTGTCTATCTCGCAAGAAGATATCGTTATTCGTGGACATGCCATTGAATGCCGTATCAACGCCGAAGATCCAAACACCTTTGTACCTTCGCCGGGCTTAATTACGCGTTTCCATCCGCCAGGTGGTCTTGGTGTTCGTTGGGATTCGCACGTTTACGCAGATTACAAAGTTCCGCCAAACTACGATTCAATGATAGGTAAGCTGATTACTTATGGTGAAAATCGTGATGTTGCGATTGCTCGTATGCGCAATGCCTTGAGTGAACTAATTATTGAAGGCATTAAAACCAACGTGCCATTGCAGAAAGACATCATGGCTGACGAGAACTTCCAGCACGGTGGTACCAATATCCACTATCTGGAAAAGAAACTTGGTATGGGTGGTCACTAGCCCCCATGCCTTGGATTCAATTAACCGTTTCAGCGCCTGAGAAGCATGCCCCAAATATTGGGGACATGCTTGAGGGCAACGGCGCTATGGCCGTAACCTACCGCGATGCACAAGATAACCCCATTTTTGAGCCGCCACTTGGCGAACTTGTTTATTGGCAAGAGACGTTGGTCACTGGATTATTTCCAGCTGAAACCAATTTGGCGCCGGTTATTGAAAATCTAAAGAAGTCGAGTTACTTCAAAGACGGTTTCAATTACAAAACCGATCAACTGGAAGACAAAGATTGGGAACGCGAGTGGATGGATAACTTCCACCCAATTCAATTCGGCAAGCGTTTGTGGGTTTGCCCAAGCTGGCGCGATATTCCTGATCCCAATGCCGTTAATATTATGCTCGACCCTGGGATGGCTTTCGGTACAGGTACGCACCCCACTACCGCGTTGTGCCTCGGTTGGCTTGATGGGCAAGACCTAACTGCGAAAACCGTCGTCGATTTTGGTTGTGGGTCAGGTATTCTAGCTATTGGTGCTTTATTGTTAGGTGCTAAGCGTGCCGTTGGTATCGACATTGATAAACAGGCGCTTATCGCCAGTATGGAAAATGCTGAACGCAATGGTGTCGCTGAGCAACTCGAAGTTTATCTGCCAAGTAATCAACCCAAACTAAAAGCCGATGTTGTCGTTGCTAATATTCTCGCGGGACCGTTGCAAGAACTCGCGAATATCATTACTGATTATGTCGCTGAAGGCGGCGAATTAGTCATGTCAGGTATACTTGAACGACAAATTCCAGCGGTGCAGGCTGCCTACGAAGACCAATTTGAATTTAGCCCGCCACAGGTCAAAGATGGCTGGGTAATGCTCCACGCCAAGCGCAGACTGTAATATTCCTGCAATTTGTCAAGAGCAAAAAGTACAAAAAAGGCGGCTTTTGTACAAATTACAGCCTTTTCTTTAGCCGCCAAATTCCCTAAAATTTCCCACCCTTGAGTTGCACAGTTTTTAACCGATGCGGATCGGACCATATCAATTAGACAATCCAGTGATACTTGCGCCCATGGCGGGAGTAACCGACCTTCCCTTTCGACGTTTATGTCAAGAGTTGGGGGCTGGTTTGACGGTGTCTGAAATGTTATCGAGTAATCCGCTGGTGTGGGATACCAAAAAGTCGCGTGACCGTATGGAACACGCTGATGAACCTGGTATTCGAGCGGTGCAAATTGCGGGGGCTGAGCCCGAGTTGATGGCTGCTGCGGCAATTCACAATGTGAATAACGGCGCACAAATCATCGACATTAATATGGGTTGCCCTGCAAAAAAGGTAAATAAGAAGCTGGCAGGCTCGGCGTTGCTGCAGTACCCCGATCTGGTCGAATCGATTTTGACCGCGGTAATCGCAGCAGTAGACGTACCTGTCACACTGAAAATACGCACGGGGTGGGACCCAGAAAATCGCAATGGCGTTGCAATTGCCAAGCTTGCTGAGCAACTCGGTATTCAGTCATTAGCGGTTCATGGCAGAACGCGGGCGTGTATGTATAAAGGCAATGCGGAATACGACACCATTCGAGCAATTAAGAATGCTGTCACAATTCCGGTGGTTGCTAATGGTGATATCACCACGCCTGAAAAGGCAAAACAGGTTCTTGAGTATACCGGTGCCGACGCCATCATGATTGGTCGCGGCGCACAAGGGAATCCGTGGTTGTTTCGCGAAATTGCTCATTATTTAGCAACGGGCGAGCAGCTTCCGCCACCAAGTAGTGATGAAGTTTGTGATGTTGTTCTACGGCATGTTCGCAATCTCCACCAACATTACGGTGAATACAGCGGCGTTCGGATTGCCCGAAAACATGTGGGTTGGTACTTACAACAGCAACAACCCGCGTCAGCTTTTCGTCGGGAGTTTGTCAGCATTGAAGATGCTAACGAACAACTAACAGCCCTGACGAAGTTTTTTGCAACAGTAAACTAGAAGAGATAGAGCGCACCTATGTTTGATCAAAACGCAAATCGTGATCCGATTTCTCCATTTACCACAATTGGTAACAATGCTCAGCCGAAGCCACTGCGTGATTCGGTAAAGCAAGCGTTGAATTCATTTTTAAAGCAACTTGACGGACACGATCCTGAAGAGCTATATGAATTAGTGCTCGCTGAAGTTGAAGCACCGCTATTGGAAGAGGTCATGACCTATACGCGTGGTAATCAAACCCGCGCCGCAACGATGCTTGGCATCAACCGCGGCACCTTGCGTAAGAAGCTGAAAAAATACGGCATGAACTAAGTGCCCCCAGAAAAAGAGCGCCTTGTGTGCTCTTTTTTTCTTTGTAAGACATCAAAAAGGTAGAGCAACCATGCAACATCGTCCTATTCAACGCGCCCTTTTAAGTGTTTCCGACAAAACTGGAATCGTCGCTTTTGCACAAGCGCTCGTGCAACGCGGCGTCGCTATTTTATCAACGGGTGGCACAGCAAAATTACTTCGCGAACATAACGTGCCGGTAACAGATGTATCGGAACACACGGGGCAGCCAGAAATTATGGATGGTCGTGTGAAGACCTTGCACCCAAAAATTCATGGCGGCATCTTGGCCCGACGTGATGTCGACCAGCAAGTCATGGCTGATCAAGGTATCGCGCCGATTGATCTGGTTGCGGTAAATCTCTATCCATTTGCAGAAACGGTTGCTGACGAAAACTGTTCGCATGAAGATGCTGTCGAGAATATCGATATCGGCGGCCCTACGATGGTTCGTGCAGCAGCCAAGAATCACCGTGATGTGACGATTATTGTTAATGCGGCTGATTATGATCGCGTTATTGCTGAAATGGACGCTAATAACAATAGCCTGACGTTTGATACACGTTTTGATTTGGCCATCAAAGCTTTCGAACACACCGCTCAGTATGACGGTATGATTGCGAATTACTTTGGTGCGCGTTTACCACAGCAAGAAAGTAAATTTCCACGAACCTTCAACGCGCAGTTCGAGAAGAAGCAAGATCTGCGCTATGGCGAAAATAGCCATCAACAAGCAGCCTTCTATGTGGAATCAAAACCAAGTGAAGCCTCAGTATCAACCGCTGTACAGTTACAAGGCAAAGAACTTTCATTTAATAACATTGCTGACACTGATGCTGCGCTCGAATGCGTCAAATCATTTGAGCAACCAGCCTGTGTGATTGTGAAGCATGCAAACCCATGTGGCGTCGCTATTGCTGAAACACCGTTGGTAGCGTATGACCGCGCCTTCAAAACCGACCCAACTTCAGCGTTTGGTGGCATTATTGCCTTCAACCGGGAACTGGATGGTGATACCGCAAAAGCGATTGTGGACCGTCAGTTTGTGGAAGTCATTATTGCTCCGGTGGTGAGCCAAGCCGCGCGCGATGTTATCGCAAGCAAAGCGAACGTGCGTTTATTGGAATGCGGACAGTGGCCAGCCAAGCGCACACCGAGTCTTGATTACAAGCGCGTTAACGGTGGTTTGTTGGTTCAAGATAATGACCAAGGCGAAATTACCCTTAACGACTTGAAAGTGGTCACCGAGAAGCAGCCGACCGAATCTCAGTTGCAAGACTTATTGTTCTGCTGGAAAGTTGCGAAGTTCGTTAAATCGAACGCCATTGTTTACGCTCGTGACGGCATGACGATTGGTGTTGGTGCGGGTCAAATGAGCCGCGTCTACAGTGCCAAAATTGCTGGAATCAAAGCTGCCGATGAGAATTTGGAAGTACCAGGATCGGTGATGGCATCCGATGCTTTCTTCCCGTTCCGCGATGGCATTGATGCGGCAGCGGCGGCTGGTATTACCGCGATTATTCAACCGGGTGGTTCAATTCGTGATGAAGAAATTATTGCCGCGGCAAACGAACATGGCATTGCCATGGTGTTTACTGGCATGCGTCACTTCCGTCACTAACGGATTGATTTGCTGAAATGGCAAGCACGGTTTAGGATGAAGCTATCTTAAAGCTTAGGAGCAAGATAATGACTGTACGTAATCGTCTGTTAAATCTGTTATTCATCCCTTTAACCGTGCTTGGTCTAAACGCCTGTTCAGAGCCATCTGAGACGACGGCAACTGCACCTAATTTATTACAGCAAGCGATTGATTCTGAAACTCGTTCGGCATCTAATCGTGCTCGCGATGAGTTTCGCCATCCAGCAGAAACGCTTGAATTTTTCGGAATTCAGCCGACCTCAACCGTGGTTGAAATCTCACCCGGCGGTGGCTGGTACACAGAAATTTTGGCGCCGTATTTGAAAGACGAAGGTCTGCTTTACGCTGCACACTTCCCGGCAAATAGCAGTCGTGAGTATTATCAACGCTCGCGCCAAGCTTTCATGGAGCGGGTTACCAATGACGCAGCCTTCAGCGCTGTGGTTGTCACTGAGTTCGCGCCATTGAGCGATAGTGTCATCGCACCGCCTGAAAGCGCTGATATGGTGCTCACCTTCCGTAACTTGCATAACTGGTACATGGGTGGTGGCGAAGAAGCGGTACAAGATGCATTCATGCAATTCTATTCTGCGTTAAAACCAGGCGGCGTGCTTGGCGTGGTTGATCATCGCTTACCAGAAATGCGTCCGGATGAAGACATGGCGAGTTCTGGCTATATGAAGGAAAGCTTTGCGATTGCAATGGCGGAGTCGGTCGGCTTTGAACTGGCCGCGCGTAGCGAAGTGAATGCGAATCCAAATGACACCGCCGATCATCCGCGCGGCGTTTGGACATTGCCGCCAACGCTGGGTTTAGGCGATGATGACAGAGAAAAATACACAGCTATTGGTGAAAGTGATCGCTTCACCCTTAAATTTGTAAAACCTAAATCGTAACGAGAGAGTAAATGAACGTACTGGTAATTGGCGGCGGTGGTCGCGAACACGCTTTAGCATGGAAAGCAGCGCAATCAGATGCGGTGCAAACGGTTTTTGTTGCTCCAGGTAATGCAGGTACAGCAACTGAAGCTGGCATCGAAAACGTGGCTATTGCGGCAGATGATATCGACGGATTGTTAGCCTTTGCGCAGGAAAAACAAATTGGCTTGACGATTGTCGGCCCTGAAGCGCCTCTTGTTCTGGGTGTCGTCGACAAATTTACTGCCGCTGGATTATCAATTTTTGGCCCGACTCAAGCTGCAGCACAACTTGAAGGGTCAAAAGCGTTTAGCAAAGATTTTCTTGCACGTCACAATATTCCGACCGCCGCTTATGGCACCTTTACCGATATTGCGGCCGCAAAAGAATATGTACGCCAGCAAGGCACACCCATTGTGATTAAGGCTGACGGATTAGCGGCCGGTAAAGGCGTGATTATTGCTGAGAACGAAAGCGATGCTTTCGCCGCCATTGACGATATGCTGGCTGGTAATCGTTTTGGCGAAGCTGGTAGCCGTGTGGTTATCGAAGAGTTTCTGGTAGGTGAAGAAGCCAGCTTCATCGTTATGGTCGACGGTAAAACGGCGTTACCGTTTGCTTCAAGCCAAGACCATAAGGCCCGAGATAACGGCGATAAAGGCCCAAATACGGGCGGCATGGGCGCTTATTCACCAGCTCCAGTGGTTACCCCTGAAGTACATGACTGGGTAATGCAGTATGTGATCAAGCCTACCGTAGAGGGTATGGCTGCCGAAGGGCATCCATATACAGGATTTTTATATGCTGGGTTAATGGTTGCCCCAGATGGCACTTCTAAAGTATTAGAATTTAATTGCCGTTTTGGTGACCCAGAAACGCAGCCAATTATGATGCGCTTGCGTTCTGACCTTGTTGAACTGTGCAAGTCAGCATGTGCTGGCGATCTAGCGGGTAAAAACATTGATTTTGACCCGCGCGCGACGGTTGGCGTCGTGATGGCAGCCGGTGGCTACCCAGATAATTATGCAAAAGGCGATGTCATTAAAGGTATTAAAGCTGCCGAAGCAAACGGTGCAAAGGTGTTCCATGCGGGAACCAAGTACAATGACAAAAACGAGTTAGTCACCTCTGGTGGGCGCGTTTTATGTGTTACCGCTATTGGCGACAGTGTTACTGATGCCCAGCAACAAGCCTATGCAGCGCTTAGCAAAATAAGCTGGAACAATGCCTACTTCCGAACCGATATTGCACATCGAGCCATCGCTCGCGAACAAGCATAAAAAAAGCGCCGTGAAGGCGCTTTTTTTAATCCTCAACGACTAAGTCGTCGTCATCACCACCACCGCTGATTTCGAAAGCTTCATCGGTGTAGCGACTGCGGCCGTACATACTGCCTACTTTTGGGCGATTAATACGGGCCTGATATTTCGACCACGCCTTTTCAACTGGTGAATCAGCTGCTTTTTCGCCTCTAGCAACGGCTAATAATGACTGTTCTTCGGCTGATTCTGGTTCTAGTTCACCACTCATCAACGCCGCAATCAAACTGCCGTGTTTAGCTAACAGCTCACTTTCGCGAATTGAAAAATCGCCCGAACGAGCAAATCCGTACGGGTAGTTTTTGAAGTCGTTAAACGGCTTCTTGATTATTTGATCACGGTTCATTGTTGCCATTGTGTGCCCATCCTCCAGACCAACAACTACAGGTAAACGGTAACGCCTCTTTGCGTCACTGACGATATAGAGGCGAAACCGCAAGTTGTCAACAATTTTCGAATTTTTTTACGTTTTTATTCCGAACAGATGTCACTAATGAACCGTTAGAATCGATAGTAAACTGAAGCGCCAATACTGCGTCCGGCTTCGGCTAAAACTGGCAACGACGGGTCATTTATTGGCATGCCGCTTACTCGAGCATGACGCCAGTAACGTTTGTCAGTGAGATTAAATACGCCTACTGTCACGTTTAAGTCAGGGGTGACATACCAGCGTGAAATCCAATCAAAAGTCGCATAACCAGGCGCTGAAAATAATGGATTATCGGCTTCATCAACGAGCTCCCGCTGCCCTCGCACGGTAGTTAAAACCAGCCGTGTATCCCAGTTTTGTGCTTCATATTGAAGCTCGGCGATTAGTCGAGGTGGCGTTACGTCGGCAAGGTTTCGCCCACTTTCGCGATCTTCGCCACGGCTATATTCCGCACTGATTGCGCTCGACCATGCATCGGTCCACTGTTGCTCCCAGTTCGCTTCAACGCCTTCAATCACAACCTTGTCGCGGTTAATTGATTGAAAGATTAGCAACTGGCGAGCCGGATCAAATCCCAAAGAAGCTCGGCTTTGAATAAAGTCACTGTAACGATTGTGATAGGCGGTAATTGACCACTGAGTATCACTATCGCGCCCTCGAAAACCGGTTTCAAAGGCGTAACCACGTTCGGCTTTTAGATCAGGGTTCGCAATAGCAAGCACGCGAAATTGAGGATAATACAAGCCAATATTTACATCTGAAAATGGTGGTGCTCGGTATCCACGTGCATACTGAGCAAACCACTCTGCATTGTCGCTAACCGACCAAATAATGCCTAATTTAGGTAGCCACGCATCGTGTGTTAAGTCAGTTACCTCTGAATCGGGATAACGTTCTACGAACAGAGCATCATCGCGTGTACGTAACTTATAGTGTTCATAGCGTATGCCAGGGCTTAACACGGGCCCCTCTTCCCACAATTCGAACTCATCGTGCAGGTAGACGCCTAACTCAGTCACACGACTTCGAGGAAAGTCACGAAGCGGAAAGGTTTCACCCAAGAGGGTTTTCGTTGTCGAGTTGGTAACTAGGTTGGTCTGTGAGGCATCACGTTGATCTTGAAGCGTCGAACTCATCAGTTCAAAACCATAACCGATACGATGACGAATACTCGCAAGTTGCGTGTCGGTTTCGAGATCGGCGCCAAGCCCTGTTGTTGTTTGCTCGAAATCAAATAGACGCTCGATATCGAGTGGCTCAGGTAGTAACATTCGTTGCTCAAACGAATCTTGTTCTATTTCGGTGCTTTGGTGATATAACCGCCAGCTTCCGCGGTCAATCCAACCCAGCGGATCGATGTTTAATTCGGCAAGTAATCGATACTGATTACGGCTATCATCGCCAACCAAGCTGGTTGTTGCACTAAGTCGACCGGTACCAATAATTGACTGAATATCGGTATCTCGCGATTCATTCATCGCATCCAGCGTAAACTGCCATTCACCGAAGCCAGTGTCTGTTTCTGCACTAACTAACAGCGCCTGCTGACGACGATGTTGCTCATCTCGCATCGCATCAGTTAAATCAGCCGAGCGCACATCTTCACCGTATTGAACGGCGCCAGCTAATAATAAACGCGTGCCGCCACTACCGAAAGCTGTGGCACCCATTAAATTGGCGCGATTACTATCAGAATTAAACCCTGTTTGAACGCGAGAGCCGCGCTTACTGTTTAGTAATACATCTTCTGCATCAAGCAGATGAACAGCAACCACACCACCTAAGGCTTTACTGCCATACATGGTCGATGCTGGCCCGCGTAAAATTTCAACTCGACTGGCTAAGCCTAGCTCGAGTAACCCTCGCCCCGTATCGGAATAGCTGCCGACCGCAAAATAATCTGCGACGGGAACTTGGTCTATTACAACTGCGGTGCGGTTACCGGCAATACCACGTATACGAAAACCGCTGTTACCAAACCGGCTACTATCGTCATCGAGCTCTACTCCTGGTTGATACCGCACTAAATCTGCAGCGTTAATGACAAGATCACGTTGTAAATCATCTTCGTTGATGATGGTTACCGTACCTGCAACCTCGGAAAGTTGGCGTGGTTGCCGATGGGCAACCACGGTTATCACTTCCATGTCAGCATCTTGCTGAGTTGTTACTGCTTCGTTCACTTCTTGTGGTAAAGCCAGTGTTAGCTGGGGCATGAAACCGAATACCCCAGCCACAACACCAGCAAGTGCTGTGTATTTCACGCTTAGTACACCTCGTTCCGTGTGTTGTAATTGTTGAACTTGCCAGTTGGAGTAATGATTTTTTCTCCTTTAATGACATGCTTCAGTTTACGTGTCTTATCATCCACAATAACAATCGCTGATTGTTCCTCTTGGCCACTCCAAACCGAGAACCAAACTTCATCACCAGCCATGTTGTACTCAGGCTGAACGATACGTTTTGGACCCGGACCTAAGTCAGCCCACTCCGCAATCGGTAAAGTTTTGAAGCCAGCATCCAAATTATTGATATCGAATACCGCAACCGACTGGGAAACTTTGGCATCAGGATTGAATGGTGTATCCACCCATAGGTTGTTCGATTTTGGGTGAGTTTTGATGAACAGCGAGCCGCCACCTTGGCCTTCTAACACGCGAACAACTTTAAATGCGTTGTCTTTGTGTTTTTCAGGGTCAGTACCGATTAGTGTGATATCGGCATTGCCAAGGGCGCTGGTGGCCCACACAGGTCCATATTTCGGATCCACAAAGTTAGCACCGCGACCTGGATGCGGAATACGCTTCACCGGAATTAACGCTTCCAATTCACGATCTAACGCATCAACAACAGCGATGGTGTCGTTCTCGTTTGCGGCAGTTAAGAAATAGCGACCTGAACGATCCCAACCACCGTCGTGCAAGAATGGTGCGGCATCAATAGTGGTCACCTGCAAGTTATCGATATCGGAATAATTGACGAGCTTAATTTGGCCAGTCTCTTTCACGTTCACGATAAATTCAGGGTGCTTGTGCGAACCAACAATCGCTGCTACACGAGGCTCTGGGTGATATTCTTGCGTATCAACTGTCATACCGCGAGTCGAAACAATCTTATGCGGCTCCAATGACTCGCCATCCATCAACACGTAATGTGGTGGCCAGTAGGCGCCAGCAATCGCGATTTTATCTTCATAGCCCTTGTAGCGAGAGTTCTCAACAGAACGCGCTTCCAGACCAATTTTGATTTCAGCGACAACTTGTGGCGGATTCATGTAGAGGTCAATCAAGTCAATTTTGCCGTCACGACCAATGGTGGTGAAATAACGGCCTGAACTTGAGGCTCGAGAAATGTGAACGGCATAACCAGTCTTCACATAATTCAGAACTTTCTTACTGTCACCGTCAATAATTGCAACTTCACCAGCATCACGCAGCGTCACTGCAAACATATTGTCGACATTATATTTGTGCTGAGGTTTTTTCGGACGATCTTCAGGTTTCACATGAACAATCCATGAATCCTTCATGTCTTTCATACCCCACTCTGGAGGCGTTGGCGGTTCATGTTGCAGAAAACGCGCCATCATATCGATTTCTTTCTCACTGAGCTCACCGGAAGTACCCCAGTTCGGCATACCGCCCGGCGACCCGAAGTTGATCAGCGCTTTCAGATAATCGGTACCTTTTTTTTGGGTAATATCGGTAGTTAACGGGAGACCAGTAGCACCTTTGCGAAGGACACCATGACAACCAGCGCAGCGTTGAAAATAAATTTCCTGCGCTTTCGCAAACTCTTCTTCGCTAATATCTGGAGCGCCTGGTGTTCTCATCATTTTACCGCCAGAGACGGTTGATGGTGCACCTTTGTAGCTCACTTCAGCTACAGTCGAACCCTGATGAGGCTGCCCTTCGGCACGATCTTTCAATCCAAGTTTAACGCGAACTTGCTCCACTTCGTCTTCAGTGACTTTACCGCCTTTATTGCCCCAACTCGCCAACACATAGTTCGCGATATCAGCAATATCGTCATCACTGATGTGCTGCATCGGTGGCATAACCGCATTATATTTTTGACCATTTACTTCTAATGGACCCGATGCCCCTTTTAAGATGGTACGCACCACATGAAGTTTATCGTTGGTGACATTAGGGTTACCCGCCAGCGGAGGAAACGCGCCAGCTAAACCTTGACCATTTGGTTGGTGACAAGCTTGGCAATTGGCCTCATAGGCCTTTTTGCCATCGTCTGATGCCGACGCAACCGAACTGCCTGCGGTAAGAAACAGTCCCGTAGCAATGGCTAATGCCGACAGCTTAGGGTAGAGCTTAGATACACTATTTGGTTTCATTAGATGTCCTCCTTGTGGATCATCGAGAAATGAGACTACCGTGTCTAATCGTAAGCCTAGTCGCTGTTTATATTTTGATCTATGTCACCAAAGAGAGTGTGGTTACTGGGCATTCATGAGTACCTCCTAAGAGGTACGCACACGTAGCCCCCAGTCTTCCCAAGCTTGCTTTGCGAGTTGGTCACGAAATTGCGGTGCCGCGATACTAATCAGTGACTCGGCACGTTCGGTCAAACTTCTAGCCCGTAAATTGGCGACCCCAAACTCCGTCACAACATAGTGAACATGGGCGCGCGTCGTCACAACGCCTGCGCCTGGGTTAAGCATGCTACTAATTCGCGATACCGTGCCACCGCAAGCGGTTGCTGGTAGAGCAATCACCGAACGACCACCTTCAGATAGGCTAGCACCGCGCACAAAATCCATTTGCCCACCAACACCGGAGTAAATTTTCGTGCCCATGGAATCGGCACAAACCTGTCCGCTTAAATCAATTTGCAGCGCGCTGTTAATGGCCATGACTTGTTTGTTTTGACGAATCACTGAGGTGTCATTGGTATATTCAACGTCAAGAAAGGCCACCAGCGGGTTGTCATCTACAAAGTCATACAGTTTCTGACTTCCCATCGCAAACGTCGTCACAATACGACCACGGTGTTTGCGCTTACGTGAGTTATTGATAACGCCACTTTCAACTAATGGCAGAACGCCATCTGAAAACATTTCGGTATGAATACCTAAGTCTTTATGGTTGCCCAAGCAACGTAAAGTTGCATCAGGAATCGCACCGATACCCATCTGTAAGCAATCACCGTCATTAATGAGGCTTGCTACTCGCTCGCCAATTTGCGTGGTAATTGCCGACTGCTTCGGCTGCGCATGCAATGGCATCGCTGCTTCATATTCAAAGTACCGATCAATCTGCTTTAACGAGATAAATGAGTCGCCGTGTGTTCGTGGCATGCACGGGTTAATCCAAGCAATGACTTTACGCGCAACTTGCAATGCCGCCCGCGTAGCTTCAACCGATATACCTAAACTGCAATTGCCATGCGCATCTGGCGGAGAAACCTGAATTAACACCGCATCAAGCGGTTGCTCGCCCGAGCGAAACAGTTTAGGAATTTCAGACAAAAACATCGGTACGTAATCTGCTAAGCCTTCATTGACCGCGGCACGGGTTGATTTACCGACAAAGAAAGCGCGTTGCCGTAGGTGACCTTTTAAACCCGGATTACTTAAAACTTCACTATGTTCGGTATGTAATTGCAACAAGGTTAAATTGCGACGAGATAGCGCCACTTCGGCGAGCCCTTCGAGCAATTTATATGGTGTTGCAGCCATTGATTGGCACCAGATGACATCATTATCTTCAAGAATTTGTAACGCCTCTTGTGCATTTTGAACGAGCATAGTGATTCCTTTTCAGTTACATTTTAAACGTCATTCATCAACGTAAGTTCAAACATAGTATGAAAGTATTCGTTATGCTCGGTGCAATCAATATGGCGTTAGGGGTAATTCTTGGCGCATTTGGGGCACATGGTTTAGAGAAAATGATTAGCCCAGCAATGGTCGAAGTATTTCAAACGGGCGTTCAGTATCAGATTTATCATGCGCTCGGATTATTGATGGTTGCGGTACTCCTAATTCCATACCCGAAGGCAACTGGGTTACGCACCGGTGGCTGGATTATGCTTGCCGGCATTATCTTGTTCTCCGGAAGCCTTTACATGCTGGCACTAACGGGTCTCAAATTTTTTGGTCCGGTCACGCCTATTGGCGGCGTTTGCTTTATTGTGGCGTGGATTTGGATTTTTTGGGCGATGCTCAAGGAGTTCTAATGAAAAAGTCGACACTTGTTGCTCTTAGTTTATTGATGATACCAACTGCTATTGCATGTAATATCCCGTGGCAAAAATGCTGGCATGGACAAACATTGCAGGGTCAACAGTGCACGGGCGAGGTTGTCTTATTGTCTGCCTTCGATGCGAAGCAAATGTTGCAAGACGACCCGAATTTGCGCTTGCCCACGCGTGTAGAGCTCGAGATGTTTTTTATGGGGAGTCATGTTGCTCCACTACGGGAGCATGCTCATAGAATTCAAAAGTTTCAAGTACTAACCAGCGACTTTATGCAGCATGGAAATGAGTTTTTAGCGACAACCGTGGACATTCGAAATGGTCGAGTAGAACTTATACCGTGGCGAGAGCCGACACTCGTCATTCTTCGTAAAACGAATACGTCTCCTTAGCTCAGGTCGCTTGTTTTCATAAATTCCGAGCGCTCCGGCAACCGCTGAACGACCAATGTAGAAAGCGCCAGCAATACCCCTGAAATAATCAAGCACGCCAATAATCCATTTTGTTGGTAAACCCATCCGGACAACACTGTTCCTAGCAAGCGTCCAGCCGCATTCGCCATATAGTAAAAACCAACATCAAGAGACACACCGTCGGCTCGCGAGTACGAGACAATAAGATAACTGTGTAACGATGAGTTGATGGCGAATAGAAGACCAAACAGCGCTAAACCGCTAATTAAAGTTGGTGCAACTGGCAATTCTTGCCACAGCGCTATGGCCAATAATAATGGGCTAAGTGTCAACAACGCACCCCACATCACCGCTTGATGCGACGTTCGGTTATTCGCTTTAGCTGTGGTAAGTTTTGGCGCAAAACCTTGCACCACGCCGTACCCAATCACCCACAAAGCAAGAAAGCTTCCAACTTGCCAATGATCCCAGTTGAGTTGGCTGGCGAGGAATACCGGAAGAGCTACCACAAACCATACATCACGAGCACCGAACAACAAAAATCTCGCTGCAGAAAGGATATTGATCGGGTGGCTTTTTGATAAAAGCTCGTTAAATTTCGGTTTGAATTTAGCTTTACCCGTGTCCTTTTTAAGAAATATCAAACTCGACAGCCAAACCACCGATAGCATGCACGCCATGACTAAAACGGCACCAGCAAAACCTATCCAGGTGAGCAATACACCACCTAGAAAAAAGCCAATTCCTTTTAGCGTATTCTTCGAACCAGTTAATAATGCCACCCACTTGTACAACTGACCTTGAGCGGCTTCGGGCACCAGTAACTTAATGGTGCTTTTAGCGCTCATTTTGTTCAAATCTTTCGCTATTCCTGAAAGCGCTTGAGCGAACATAACCCAAATCACTGTAAGCCAATGACTGGGAACTAACAGCATGATTAAGGCAATAATTTGCAGCCCTAAACCAATATTCATGGTTCGGTTGAGCCCCCATCGGGCTCCCAAATACCCACCAACTAAATTCGTCACCACACCAAAAAACTCGTAAAACAAGAACAGCATGGCGACTTCAAGCGCGGAATAGCCGAGTTGGTGGAAATGCAATACCACCAACATTCGCAACGCGCCATCAGTGAGAGTAAACGCCCAATAGTTGCCTGTTACCAACATGTATTGGCGAATAGCGGGCGATAAACGAGCTAACATGAGCCAACTTTCTCCATGAGCTCGACAGTACGGTTGGCATAGCCCCACTCATTGTCATACCAAGCATAAAGTTTCACGTGAGTGCCATTAATCACTTTGGTTGAGAGTGCATCAATAATGCTCGAGCGCGGATCGGTTTTATAATCAATGGATACTAACGGGCGCTCTTCATATCCAAGAATGTTTTTTAAGTCGCCCTGAGCTGCCGCATTCATCCAACCATTAACTTCCTCCACTGTCGTCGGCTTTTCAACTTCAAATACGCAATCGGTTAACGATGCATTAGCTAATGGTACGCGCACCGCATGACCATCAATTTTGCCCTTAAGCTCTGGAAATATTTCGATAATGGCTGTCGCTGAACCGGTCGAGGTAGGAATGAGGCTCATCCCACAGGCGCGCGCACGGCGCAAATCTTTATGCGGCGCATCAAGAATGCTCTGGGTATTTGTTAAATCATGAATGGTGGTGATTGAGCCATGCTTGATACCGATCTTTTCTTGCAATACCTTAACGATCGGTGCAATGCAGTTGGTTGTGCACGAAGCCGCCGTAACGATGCGGTGCTGGTATGGGTCAAACAGTTGATCATTTACGCCCATCACAATATTTAAAGCGCCAGGCTCTTTTACGGGCGCCGATACCACCACCCGTTTAACGCCTTGCTGTAAATAGTCGTTCAGAACCGCAACGGTTTTCATTTTACCCGATGCTTCGAGTACTACAGCGCAATCGCCCCAGTTGTTCTCTGAAATTGTTTTGAAGCGGGTAAAAGGAATCGATTTTTCCTGAATCACCAGCGCCTCATCAGAAGCCGAAGCTTCTTGTTGCCAGCGCCCGTGTACAGAATCGAAATTGATTAAATGTGCGAATGTAGCCGCATCAGCGCCGGGATCGTTCACCCGCACTAGTTCAAATGCAGGGTTCTGTGCAATTAAGCGCAATGCTAGTCGACCAATTCTACCTAAACCGTTAATTCCTACTTTAATCGCCATAAATTACTCCGTAGTATTCTTTGAAAGATTTCCAAGCTGCGGATTATGCGCCGCTGCTACTGCAATTGTTTGTCGCATCCAATCGGGTAACGCAGGATTCAATCGATAATGTACCCATCGATGATCCCTTCTATCCAGCAGCAAGCCGTATTCGCGCAATTGGGCCAAATGACGTGAAACTTTTGGCTGGGACATACCTGTTATCTCAACAAAATCACACACGCATAACTCATCTTGGCGCGCCAACATTAGAATCATAGACAACCGTAACGGGTCAGCCATTATCTTGAAGAAGTCTTGTGGGCTATTGAAGAGGTGTGGTAGCTGCATTCGCTTGCGTAGGACTAGTAAGAACATTCGAATGCGTTCGCTGAGTTCTTTCGCCGTGCGCAAGAACGAGTCAGTTTTCATGCTGGAGACCGGATCAGAAAAATCCCATGCGATAAAGTTAATGCCCTGAAAGTCTGTCTGGCATTCAAGTCGCGCGCGGTCACACAAGCTAATAACATAATCGAACTGCATATCACCAAGGCTTTTAATTGCCTTTGAGTGCAGCCCTTCCGTATTTACGTTCAACACTGATAGTGCCGCCAATGCCTCTGGCTCAACATGCGAGGGCTGAGTGCCTGCACTAAACACGTCAACATCAGAGCCCGCAAAATGCCGCATAATGGCTTCGGCCATAATCGAGCGAGCCGAGTTGGCTGAACATAGGAATAGAACTTTCATCGACTATCTCATATCTGAAAAATCACATATATGATAAAACAGATATCAAAAATCAGGCAATAAAAAACCCGAAAGTTTTGACGCTTTCGGGTTTTTCGAATTTGGAGCGAGAAACGAGATTCGAACTCGCGACCCCAACCTTGGCAAGGTTGTGCTCTACCAGCTGAGCTATTCTCGCATGTGTTAACGAGGGCGTATTTTACGGATTCGGCTCACGCCGTCAACCACTTTTTTCAGTTGAATTGTTCGTTCGCTCGGAATTTGAACACCCTGCAGCTTTTTTCCACAAAATAGGCTGCGGCGGCACTTGCACGCCACCATCTTGATTAACAAACACTAATTTATTTTGTTCGACCTTATTCAACCAATCTCGAACAATACTGGTTTGCTCAATCCAGCCATGTAATTCACAGCGAAGTTTTTGCAATTCTGACGCCTGAGTTTCCTGCGACATCGCCGAAGGTGTTATGAAGAGTGCGAGTAAAGCAATCACAAAGCGCATCAGCTCTTCTCCTTATTCTTATTTGCTTGCGTAATCTTTCGCTCGAGCTCTTTTAACCGCTGCGGTTCTTCTTCAGGCATGTGCAAGTAAAAAGTACTACTCAAAATGGGCATGCCATCGGGTAATACTTTATTTTCAAATACCAGCTCTATCACCAATTTCCCCATGTGGCTGTCTTGGCGAAACGATGGACTCAAAAATAAATCTGGGCGCGCACCATTGGTGGTGACTTCCTGAGGGAAATAACTCGAAATCACTGCTGCAATGCGTTTGCCAATGAGTTTTTTGTAATCTTGCTCATACGCATGAAGTTGCGCATCTACCGGTAAATAGCGATATACCGAGTAAGTTAAATACGCTTCAGCAAATCGGGCTAATTCGTCGCGATGCTGCTGCGAATTAGCCTTCCCAAGAATGCGGTACAAGGTGTCTTTAGCAAAATCACGAAAGCTTTCGCGTAAATCAGTAAGTGGACGCCACTGCTTTGACGTGAGAATGGCCTTTGCACAATTACGAGCTCGCGCATCCCAGTCTTCGTATAACTCCGACATACTCGGAACGCCTGAACCATGGGTCTCCAACAACCACTGCTTGGCTGATTGATTCATACGCTCTTCAAAGTAACCTTCAAATTTCACGAAATTACGATACTCGCCTCGCGTTAACGCTTTAAAACCAGCCGTCATGCTGAGCTGTAATGGTAGGTATCGCTGGTCGTGGTCACGATTAAACATCAGTGCTTTCGCAACGAATCCGTTTAAAATTCGCTCATCGTCATCAGTTGCAGCACGTGTAAGCGAGTTGATGTAATCATCATAAAGTTGTTCACGCGCTTGCTTCGCTTTACGTCTTAAACGAAACGGTTTGTATGGAACATCCTTCGTCACTTTCAAAAATGTTTCATAAGCAATGATTGTATTTCGTCGTTCCGCGAGAAAGAAATTGCGCTGATGCGAACGCACTTGTCTCCAGGCAAAAAATGCGAAACCGAATGCTTTGTTGAAGCCCCACAATAATGGCGGTAGTAGCAACCAAATATAGTTTGAAAACCAGTGACCTGGGAGCATGAAGGGCCGCTTGATTTCCATTTTTTCTAATTCAGTAAGAGGTTGCTCAGTACCGGTTGCCGGTGCATACCAAACCAACTCGGCAAACACTTCAAAGGGCAGCCAGCGGTTGATCTGCCAACTGAGATAGGCTTTTTGCTCACCGTAAACCGTTTCAACCTGCTTTTGTTGGTCAGCAAATGCGACATATTTCGGTGGGCCATAAGTCAGGCCCATAAAAATAATGAAAACTGCAGCAACGAGCCATTTAATCACGTGCTTAGCCTTCCTTGTTGTTATTATTATTTAAATAAATTCACTCGATAATATTTCAATTCTTCAATCGATTCACGAATATCTGCTAAAGCGGTGTGCGCGCCTTGCTTAGTTAAGCCATTTGCGACTTCAGGCGCCCAATATTTCGCGAGTTGTTTCAATGTACTCACATCAAGGTTACGGTAATGAAAGTAAGTTTCTAACTCCGGCATATGCTTGGCTAGGAAGCGGCGATCTTGGCAGATACTATTCCCGCACATTGGTGAACTGCCGGCCGTCACCCACTTTTGTAAAAACTCGATGGTTGCATCACTCGCTTGCTGTTCGTTAAATTCACTCGCTTTAACACGCTCGACTAGCCCTGATTGCGTGTGGGTTCGCACATTCCACTCGTCCATCTTATCTAAATTGGTCTGCGATTGGTGTACTGCAATAACAGGACCTTCCGCTAATACGTTTAGTTCGTAATCAGTCACTATAGTCGCAATCTCAATAATGTGATCGTAATCTGGTGTTAAACCGGTCATTTCTAAGTCGATCCAAATGAGACGTTCTGCGCTCGCTGTCATGCAATTTACCTTATTTGATTACAATTAAGTTCAGGCACTATTGTGCCGAATAATGTATGATTGCCTCTAGTATGTACTGGAATTAATTTGATGGCAAAACAACGACGTCTGAACAAAGGGCAACTACGCCGAATCAAGTCGAATCAAGAAAAGCGTATTCAACGAGCTGAATTAGAAATCGAAGTTGAAGACGCGGCTTTAGATGCCTCTGAGTCAGGTATTGTCGTAAGCCGTTTCGGCCAACAAGCGATTATCTGTACCGACACCGAAGCTGCGTTACGCTGTCATATTCGGCGTGCTGTTGATTCATTAGTATGCGGTGATGAAGTGATCTGGCGTCGTTTCAAACAGCGCTCAGAGGATGTTGCCGGTGTTATCGAAGCGGTGCAGCCACGGCGCTCATTACTCAGTCGCCCAGATTATTACGACGGCGTCAAGCCAGTTGCTGCTAACGTAGATCAAATTCTGATTGTTTCTAGCGTGTTACCGGCGTTCTCCAGTCAAATTATTGATCGATACTTGGTAGCATGTGAAGACATTGGCGTAACGCCTGTCATTGTTCTCAATAAAGCGGACCTTCTTGCTGAGCTTGATTCTGAGCAGCGCCAAGAAATAACCGATGCACTCGCGGTGTATCGTGATATCGGCTATCAGGTACTTGAAGTGAGTGCTAAGCAGCCAGAGTCATTGGACGCCTTGCAACAATTATTGAATGAGCATGTCTCCATTGTGGTGGGGCAATCCGGCGTTGGAAAATCATCGTTAGTGAATGCCCTCCTGCCGGAAATTGATGCCGATGTGGGCGCCATTTCGGATAATTCAGGGCTTGGCCAACACACAACAACCGTAGCAACGCGGTATGTTGTTCCAACTGGTGGCGTGTTGATTGACTCGCCCGGAATTCGGGAGTTTGCCCTTTGGCACTTAGAACCTGAGCGTGTTGCTTGGTGCTACATCGATTTACGACCATACTTAGGGCAATGTAAGTTTCGTGACTGCAAACATCAGGATGATCCAGGTTGTGCACTCCAAGAAGCACTCGAAGCAGGTGACCTGCACCCCCTGCGCCTGTACAATTTCCATAGAATTATTGAATCGATGGCAATTAAAAAGCCATCAAGAGCAACTACTCGAGGTAAAAAAACGTGAATTTGGATCGCGTAAAAATTCAATTACAACACTGGTTACCTAAGCATGCCGTATCACGTCTAGTCGGTAAATTTGCAGCTGCACAAGCCGGCTGGTTTACGCAGGCATTCATACGCTGGTTTATTCGCCAGTATAAAATTGATATGAGTGAAGCTATTCACGAAGAGCCAAAGGCATACAAAACCTTCAATGACTTTTTCACGCGCTACTTAAAGCCGGAATTGCGCCCATTAAAGGCAACGGATGACAAACAATTTGCCCACCCAGTTGATGGTGCCATTAGCCAACTGGGTGATATTGAAGAGGGGCGGGTATTTCAAGCCAAAGGCCACGATTACAGTCTGACTGAATTACTTGGCGGCGACCCGCGAGATGCACACGCTTTTCGCGATGGTGACTTTGCGACAATCTACTTAGCACCAAAAGATTACCACCGTATCCACATGCCATGCGACGGTGTATTGCGCAAAATGATTTACGTGCCAGGTGACCTGTATTCAGTGAATCCGCTAACTGTAGCAAACGTACCAAATTTATTTGCACGTAATGAGCGCGTAGTTGCCATTTTTGAAGCCGACTTTGGTCAATTTGCAATGGTACTTGTTGGGGCTACTATTGTTGCCAGCATTGGTACGGTTTGGTCAGAAACCGTCACTCCACCGCGCGGTACTGACGTACATACGTGGGAATACCCAGCCTCAGGTGAACAAGCGATTCGCTTGAAAAAAGGCGAGGAAATGGGCCACTTCAAATTGGGGTCAACGGTTATTTTGGTGTTCCCGGATGATGTGATTGATTTTGATGACGAGCTCAAACCTGGCACCGTGACCCGCATGGGAACCGTATTAGGTGAGCGTGACGACTAGTTATGCTCATTTTTGCGCATCGAGGAGCAAGTTTCGAAGCACCAGAGAACACCATTGCGGCGTTCAGCAAGGCTCTCGATGCGCAAGCTGATGGCATTGAAATTGATGTTTATCCCATTGAAGACGAGTGGCTGGTCTTCCACGATCGGTATCTGGCTCGACTGACGGCTCAAACTGGCCGCCTGCAAGATTTAACCCTCGCTCAACTACGAACACTGAAAGTGTTTGGCCAACAACCAATACCAACACTAGACGAAGCCCTCGACTTTATTCGAGGCCGCTGCCAAGTCAACATCGAACTTAAAGGCGCAGACATTAAACGTGGGCTCACACGTCATCTGAGACGCGCCGTTGAACAGGCTAACTTTGAACCCGAACAATTATTAGTGTCGAGTTTTAACCATCACTGGTTGGCGCAACTAAAACAAGATCACCCACATCAACGCATTGGAGCTCTTACCACCAGTTGCCCTCTTAATTATGCGTATTTTGCGGCACAACTTGACGCTTGGTCTGTGCATATTGATGTTGATTTCGTCACGCAGGAATTCATTAATGATGCGCATCAACGTGGCTTAAAGGTTTTTGTATTTACTGTTGATGAGCCAGACGATATGCGTGAGTTAAAACAAATGGGTGTCGACGGTATATTTACTAACCATCCGACACTTGCCAGAAATGTGCTTCACGGGCTTTTTGTTGATGCCCGTGAAGCAAATCGATGGGAATAGTGCGTTAATTTCCTTTGTTATCTGGATGCTGTTGCTCGAGCGTTGCAAGTTCGTGTGCAACCGCTTCTGGCGATGTTGTGTTCTGCGCTAACAACGCGTACAGCGATGGAATAATGAAGATGGTTAAGAACGCTGATAAAGCGACTCCTGCGAAAATAACTGTACCAATCACCATTCGGCTTTCAGCGCCTGGGCCGCTACCCAGAATGAGTGGTACCGCACTCATCAGCGTTGTGAATGCCGTCATGACAATTGGACGCAAACGTTGTTGTGCACCTTTCACAATCGCTTCATCAAACTTCATGCCGGCATCACGCAACTGGTTCGTGAATTCAACAATCAAAATACCATTTTTAGCGGCAAGGCCGATTAACATCACAATACCAATTTGGCTGTAAATATTGATCGTCATACCTGTCACATAGAGCCCGATAATAGCTCCCAAGAATGCAATTGGAACCATTAACATGATCACTAATGGATGCACAAAGCTCTCGAATTGTGCCGCCAGCACTAAGTAAGCCACGAGCAACGCCAAGACAAAGACGAATATGACAGAGCTACCACTCTCTTTGTACATTTGTGACTCGCCTTTGTAGTCAATCGATACGTCATCTGGAAGTTCAGTGCGAACAATCTCTTCAAGATACGCCAACGCTTCACCGAGTGAATAGCCCTCGGCTAAATTCGCTTCGATAGTGATACTACGCATGCGGTTATAGCGATTCAGTGAGCCTGATGTGGCTTGCTCTTCAACGGTCACTAAGTTCGATAAAGGAATAAGCTGATTCGAGCTGTTCGAACGAACGTAGATATTATCGATTGCCGTCGGGCTGCGATAATCTGAACGCTCCCCCTCAAGAATCACATCGTATTCTTCACCTCTATCGAGATAGGTTGTTGCACGACGTTGACCCAGCATGGTTTCTAGCGTGCGACCAATATCACCAACCGATACACCGAGATCTGACGCGCGCTCTTGGTTAATGCGAATTAATAATTGCGGAAGCGTCGCTTTGTAATCGCTATCAAGATCCATTAGGTTCGGATTCTGACTCGCCTTCTCAATCACAATATCGCGATACGCCGCAAGCTGCTCGTAAGTGTTACCTTGCAACACAAATTGCACTGGACGACCGTTGCCACCGCTGATGCCGCTTCGCATAAAGGCAAAAGCACGTACGCCCGTCACATTATTAAGCTGTTTCGATACCTCATCCATCAATTCAAAGGTTGACCATTCGCGCTCTTCAAACGGCACCGCACCAACAATTGCAACACCGGCAGAGTTACCCCAACCTGGTGAACGGATAATTAATCGATCGATTTTACCTTGATCGATATAAGGCATCAAAATACTCTCGATTTCGCGCATATTTGCTGAGTTCGATTCAAAGCTTGCCCCTTCTTCACTGCGCACCATCACATAGAAGGTGCCGCGATCTTCAGGCGGAACAAACTCCTGCTCAACAAATTGCATCATGCCGTAAGATAACACCCCCGCTAGGATAATGAGGGCTGCAGACATCCATGGATATACCAAGGTGCGCTTCAGTACACGAACGTATCCTGACTCAACCCAAGCAAACACTTTATCGATAATTTGGCCGAATTTACTCGAACGCTCTTTTTTATGAAGAATTTTCGAGCTGAGCATTGGTGACAAAGTTAAAGCCGCGATACTTGAGAACGCGACGGCGGCGGCAATCGCCAATGCAAACTCGGTAAACAGCTGACCAATGTTGCCATCCAAGAACGCTAGCGGCACGAATACTGAAATAAGAACCAAAGTAGTCGCGACCACAGCGAAGCCAACTTCACGAGCACCTCGGTAGGCCGCAAGCAACGGCGGCTCACCCGCTTCAATACGACGATAGATGTTCTCTAAAACAACAATCGAGTCATCAACCACAAGGCCGATGGCCAATACTAATGCTAACAACGTCAGCAAGTTGATCGAGAAGCCCATGGCAAACAGCGCGATATACGAGGCGATAACCGCAACAGGAACCGTTAAAGCCGGAATGAGTGTGGCACGAATGTTCCCCAGGAACATATAGATAACAACAACCACCAATCCCATGGCAATGCCGAGCGTATTGTATACTTCGTCAATGGAGCCTTTGATGAAGATTGACGAGTCATAACTCGGAACAATGAACATCGTCTCAGGGAGCGTTTGAGAAATCGTATCAATTTCTTTTTTAACGTTGTCCACAACCTCCAGTGTATTGGCTTTCGACTGTTTAATAATACCGATACCAATCATGTTGATACCGTTACCACGGAAATCGGTTTTGTCGTTCTCTGACCCCATTTCAATACGCGCAACTTCCGCCAATCGCACCAACTGACCATTGTCGCCACGTTTAATCGTTAAACGTTTAAAATGTTCGGGCGTCAGATAAGTCCGTGCGACACGAACAGTAAACTCACGGTCGATTGATTCAACTTCACCTGCAGGTAACTCAACGTTCTCTGAACGCAAGCGACTCTCGATGTCAGTGACGGTAATGTTTCGGGCAGCCATTGCATCACGGTCAAGCCAGATTCGCATCGCATAACGACGCTCACCACCAAGCTGCACACGCGCAACGCCATCCACAACAGATAACCGATCGGCAATGTAACGGTCAGCATAATCCGTTAGCTCAAGTACCGACATGGTTTCACTACGCAAGTTGTACCAGACGATAGTACTTTCATCGGAGTTTGCCTTCGAAACTTCCGGTGGGTCGACTTGCTCGGGGAGGTTATCGAGCACGCGCGAAACACGATCACGAACATCATTAGCTGCGGCATCAATATCACGGGATAATTCAAACTCAATGCTAATACGTGAGCGACCATTACGGCTGCTCGAGTTGATGTTTTTTATTCCTTCAATACCACTAATACGATCTTCAATTACTTGGGTAATTTGGGTTTCAACGATATCTGCAGAAGCACCCGTGTAACTGGTATCAATGGATACAACAGGCGGATCAATATCAGGATATTCGCGAAGTGGCAGCATCGTAAACGCAACGATACCAAACACGATAAGTAATATATTTACAACTGAGGCAAAAACCGGACGTTTAACCGAAACATCTGAGAGCAACATGTGTGTTAACCCTCCCGAACTGTGACAGCAACGCCATCGCGCAGACGCACCATTCCTTCGGTTACGATTTTGTCACCAGGCTTAATACCCTCGATAACCTCTACAATACCGGGCTTGCGGCGCCCCAGGGTAACCAACGTCTGATGAGCGATATTATTTTCATCAATCACATATACGTAAGTGCGATCATTGATAGGAACGATAGCTTTTTCCGGCAGAATCATGGTTTCGTCAACGCTACGCAGTAAGTTAACCCGCAACAACATACCTGGACGCAATTTATTGTCGTCATTTGGCAACGTAGCGCGAACCAAAATAGAACGCGTCAACGGATCGACACGCGAATCAATGCTGCGAATTTCTCCACGAAACTCTTCGCCGGGATAAGCACCACTACGGGCAGCGACAGCTTGACCAACACGCAAGCTTGCAAAGAATAGTTCAGGTACATTGAAATCGAGTTTGATTGGGGTGACATCGTCAAGTGTGGTGATTTGTTCACCGGGCGAGACTAAAGAACCAACGCTGACATGACGAATTCCGAGTCGACCGTCAAAGGGCGCAACAATTCGCTTCTGCGCCAGTCGCGTTTCAGCAACTTCCAATTCGGCGATGATTTCTTTTACTAGCACGTCTTGTGCTTCAAGCTGCTGTTGTGACGCAGCGTTCTGGCGACGCAAGTCAACCAAGCGTTGATATTGGCGGTTTGCTTCTGCCAAACGGAATTTTAATTCTTGAACAACCGCATTTTCTTCACGAGAATCGAGCTCAACCAATACATCGCCCGCTTTAACCACGTCACCGTCGTCAAAGTGAACGGCCATGACAATATCCTGCGCTTGTGCGGTCACAACGATAGATTCGTTCGCTTGTGCGGTACCTAACGCTTCAATGACATCTCGAAACTCACTGATTTGTGCGGATTGAACACGCACTGGTACGGCGTTTTGCGGGCGTTCTTCTTTGCCAGCGTTAGGGTCTGCAAAGCCAAAAAAGTAGGCTGCAGCGGCTGCCACAAGTACGAGTATGATGGTGATCGGGTTAAATAAATTTCGTGCTGCCATAAATCCCTCAGGTTACCACTTTGGCTTCATGTCATGGTCTGACACTATTGTAACCTAGGGATTCAACGCGGCATCCCCGCTCATCGGACAATAAGCGGGGTTTACCGCAAATAACAATTACTTGTGGTAAGCGGGACTCAGCTTATGCACCGCTTCGATAAAAGCTGCTGCATGATCTGGATTTACTTCTGGATGAATACCATGCCCTAAGTTAAAGACATGACCATGACCGTGACCATAACTTTCTAAGATGGTCGCCACTTCAGCTTCGATACGAGCTGGGGGCGCATACAATACACTCGGATCCATATTCCCTTGCAGTGCAACTTTGTCGTTTACGGCGGCACGAGCAGTTCCCAAGTCGGTGGTCCAGTCAACACCCAACGCATCACAGCCAGTCGCTGCCATATCACCGAGCCAAGCGCCACCGTTCTTGGTAAACAAGGTCACCGGTACCTGCCGACCATCTGCATGACGGGTTAAACCGTTCACGATTTGCTGCATATACTTCAATGAAAATTCGCGGTAATCGCGTGGACTTAGAACGCCACCCCAAGTGTCAAATATCATGACGGCTTGAGCCCCGGCGGCAATTTGCGCATTCAAGTAACTGGTCACTGATTGAGCTAGTTTATCTAACAATAAATGCATTGCCTCCGGCTCACTGAACATCAGTTTTTTCACTTCACTGAAATTCTTTGTGCTACCCCCCTCAACCATATAAGTTGCGAGTGTCCACGGGCTACCAGAGAAACCAATCAGCGGCACTTGGCCATTTAATTCGCGGCGAATGGTACGCACCGCATCCATAACATAACGCAGCTCTTGTTCTGGGTCTGGTACACCAAGCTTCTGAATACTCGCGATATCACGGACGGGGCGCTCAAATTTTGGCCCTTCACCTGTTTCAAAGTAAAGCCCAAGGCCCATTGCGTCTGGAATGGTCAGAATGTCTGAGAATAAAATGGCGGCATCTAACGGAAAACGGCGTAACGGTTGCAAAGTCACTTCGCAGGCAAGCTCTGCGTTTTTACACAGCGCCATAAAATCACCGGCCTGCTTACGCACTTCACGATACTCTGGCAAATAGCGTCCTGCCTGGCGCATCATCCAAATAGGTGTGCGCTCCGTCGGCTGGCGCAGCAGCGCACGAAGATACAAATCGTTTTTCAGTTCAGACTTTGCTTCAGACATCGTATATATCCAAGTTACCCGTTAAATTTTGCCGCATATTTTATCAGCATTAAGATTTTCTTTCCTGATCAATTTCAGCTTTTAGGCGCATGATCAGTTTATTTGCAATCGTTCCCTCTTGCGGTATTCGCGGTAGTTTATTGATGTCATACCAACCGCCTTCTTCCAATTCAAACGGATCAATACGAATATCACCACTTTCCCATTCCGCAATGAACCCAATCATGAGTGAATTCGGAAACGGCCATGACTGACTGGCAACATAGCGCGGATTTTTAATACGCACACCAGCTTCCTCCATCACTTCACGTACAAGGGTTTGTTCAAGGGGCTCACCAGCCTCAACAAAACCAGCTAATACCGAATACAAACCTTCGGGATGACGCTTGCCTCGAGCCAACAGAATTTGATTGTTTTTACGAATCGCAACAATGATACATGGCGAAATACGGGGGTAGCAGCGGTGTTGGCAACTATGACAGTGCATCGCTATTTCCCAATCAACCGCCTGCATGCGCGCGCCACAGCGTCCGCAAAAACGATGCGTCGCTAAGAAGTCGGCAATTTGTTTGGCCCGCGCAGCCATCGCGAATAACTCGTCATCAGAACCGATAATTAACTCTCTAACACTTAAAAACTCACCCACAGCAGTAAAATTGGTGTCACCGAAATCGGCAATCACCAAATAGCAATGTCGCTCGCGTAATTCACCAATAAAAACGGTTTTGTATTCATTCAAATCTGGCAACGGTAAGTCTTCAAGAAGCCCATGTGGTATCTGTTTCGCTTCGGTCATGAGCAGCTCACCACCGGAAATCACAAACCACCATACAGGTTCGTCTTGCGCTGGGCGTTGATATGGTTTCGTCATGTAAAATAACCTGAAAGTCAGCGAAAATAGTTGACGCTAGCTTAGCATCATCAGTAGATTGGTGGCTATCAATCAAACGGAGATACACATGTTAAAGCGTAACGAGCAGGCCAAGCAACGCTGGGGAGGCGCCCATGCTGCGGTTGATACCTGGTTACAAGAACGACAAGCCATGCTTATCGAATACTTCAAACTAGCTGGACTACCTCCCTATGAGCGCGAAGCGCATGCGCTTCCGGCAACGCAAAACATCACTCACTTCTGTGAACTTCTCATGGACTACATTTCAGCGGGGCACTTTGAGGTATTCGACACAATCATCCGCAATAGCCAGAAGGCGCCAGAGTCAACACGCGAACTAGCCGATGAGCTTTTCCCATTAATCGGTGATACAACTGAAATTGCACTCGACTTTAATGACAATTATGGTGATGTGACGCCGGAATCTGAGCTCAATGGATTTGATCGAGATTTATCGAACTTAGGTGAAGCGCTTGAGCTACGAATGGAATTTGAGGACCGTTTATTAAATACGCTAGAGCAGCATCAGCTACTCTAGCGTGATATTAGCGAAGCAAGAAGGGTTTTATTGCTTCGCGTCAATTTCTACATCAGCTTCTTCTTCAGTCGCTTCTGGATCAACAATGTTGAGCAGTTCAACTTCAAAGATTAACGTTGAGTTTGGTGGAATCTGACCATTACCCGCGCCACGCTCACCATAAGCAAGATCTGACGGGATGACAAAACGGTATTTATCGCCAACGCTCATCAATTGAACGCCTTCAGTCCAACCAGCAATAACACGATTCAATGGTAATACTAGTGGCTCGCCACGCTCTACTGAGCTATCGAACACTTCGCCGTTTACCAACGTACCGTGATAATGAACTTCAACTAAATCAGTTGCAGCCGGTTGTGCACCACCTTCAGGGCCTTCTTGCAAAACTTCATACTGTAGGCCTGATTCAGTAACGGTAACGCCTTCTTTATTAGCGTTTTCTGCTTGATAAGCTTCACCTTCAGCCTGAGCCTTGCCACCAATAACAGTCGCTGTTTGCTCAGCAATCTGAGTTTGCATGGTCGTGATCAATTCTTCAGCTTCTGCTTGTGAAATTTTGGCATCACCTTTAATAGCATCAACAAAACCGGCAATCACGAGTTCACGATTTAATACGAATTCGGCTTGCTCTTGACGCTCAAGCGTTTCGCCAACGTATTCACCCAAGGTAGAACCAAAGGCATACGCCATTTTATCTTGTTCAGCCTCTGGTGCAGCTTCGCTAACAGGAAACTTCTCCTGCTGCATACATCCAGTTACGGCAAGCGCGATGATAGTCAGCGCTAAAGGCTTTTTAAATTGCTTCATTTATTGTCTCCAGGATTGAATTCTCTGTCAGAGTAAGTTGTAATTCGTCGCGCTGAATATACTACACACAATTAGGGGTGTTTGCCTATGGCTGCGCAACACGAACATGATCTATCACGACGTATCGCCGATTTAGAAAGCCAATTGGCATTCCAAGAAGATACCATTGAAACATTGAATCAATTGGTGACGCAACAAGCGGGCGAATTACAGCATCTGCAACGTAAGATGCAATTAATGGCCGAAAAGTTCCAACAAATGAGCGATCGCGATGGCGGAACGTCGACTGATCCTGCTGACGACATTCCACCGCATTACTAACCTGAACAAAACTTGACCGCGTGTAGCTGACCCCGTATAACATTCTTTCTACGTTTTCGGAGGTTTCATGTCGGTTCAACACCCTATCATCGCAGTAACTGGCTCATCAGGGGCCGGTACAACCACAACCAGTCAGGCTCTACGGCATATTTTCCGCTCGCTAGATGTTGAAGCTGCCTGTGTGGAAGGTGATAGCTTTCATCGTTATTCCCGACCTGAAATGGAACTAGCGATTCGTAAGGCGCAAGAGCAAGGACGACACATTAGCTATTTCGGTTCTGAAGCGAATGATTTCACCCGACTTGAAGCGTTATTCCGCGAGTATGGCGCAACCGGCAACGGCGAAGTTCGACGTTATTTACACAACTTCGATGATGCCGTTCCATACAATCAAGTACCTGGCACTTTTACACCATGGGAGCCGCTACCGAAAGATACCGATTTATTGTTCTACGAAGGCTTGCATGGCGGCGTGGTTGGCGAAGGCTACGATGTTGCACAGCATGTCGACTTACTTATTGGCATGGTGCCAATTGTAAACCTTGAGTGGATACAAAAGTTATTGCGCGACACCTCGGAGCGGGGTCATTCGCGAGAGGCTGTGACGCAAAGTATTGTGCGCAGTATGGAAGATTATATTCATCACATAGTGCCTCAGTTTTCGCGCACTCATATCAACTTTCAACGGGTACCAACCGTAGACACATCCAATCCATTTAGTGCAAAAGACATTCCGTCACTGGATGAAAGTTTTGTGGTGATTCGCTTCCGCGGCATGAAGAATGTCGACTACCCATATTATCTACGCATGATTGACGGAGCATTTATGTCGCGTATGAATACCTTGGTAGTGCCGGGAGGCAAAATGGTTTTTGCCATGGAGCTGATATTAGCCCCGCTAATTGAAGAAATTTTGGAAAAACAGCGCGGTATTAAATAACCGCGCTTAAAGCCAGATACTTTGATATTCAGCACCGCGATCCTGCGCCAATAGTGGTGTCAAATAATCCATAATTTCATTTACTTGCTGCGTCAAACCAAACGGCGGATTAATAAAAAGCATACCGCAGCCATTCAGTTTTGTTCTGTCTACCGCAGTGCGAATGAGCAGGTCAACCGCAAATACTTTTTCAACCCCATTAATTGCTTTCACTTTTTGATGAAAATCGCCAATGGCTAACGGGTCTTTAATTGGATACCACACAGCATAAATACCGTTCGCCCAGCGTCGCACACCATCGGTCAGAGCACGTACTACTTGATCGAATTCATCACGCTGCTCAAACGGTGGATCAATAAGCACCATGCCACGCTTTTGTGGCGGCGGCAGTAACGCTTTGATTGCACCATAACCATTGGTGTGCTCTAACACCTTGATTTGTTTAGCTGCGGGAAATTCATTACGTACGTTTTCAGCTAAGGCGCCGCTGTCTTGCGGATGCATTTCACAGAGCGTTAAACTGTCTTGCGGACGCAAGTGTTGTGCACTAAACCACGGCGAGCCAGGATACCAGCGGAGCTCGTCTGGACTATTTACTTCTTTGACAAAATTGACATAGCGCTGAATGGCGGCAGGTAAATCGTCGCGCGCTAATAAACGCGCGATACCGTCAACCGCTTCACCGGTTTTTTGTGCTTGTTCACCCTGTAGGTCATACATACCAATACCAGCATGCGTATCAAGCAGCCAAAACGGCTTCTCTTTCTGCTGCAGATAATCCAACGCGACACACTGAAGAACGTGCTTTAAAACATCGGCAAAGTTGCCGGCATGGTAACTATGCCGATAATTCATTTAAGCGTTCTCACCGTCAGTTTTGATGGTAAAGCTATGAGTAACGTTTACCGACGCCTCAAGCATCTTCGCGACTGAGCAGTACTTGTCTGCCGACAACGCCACGGCGCGCTCTACATGCTTCTCAGCAACATCTGTGCCGGTGACAATGAAATGAAGATGCACGTCGGTAAACACCGCAGGAACTGCGTCGGCTCGCTCACCTTTCACTTCACATTGAACACCGGTCACTTGCTGACGCGCTTTTTCTAAAATACTAACCACATCAACGGAGGAGCACCCACCAGCGGCCATCAACACCAACTCCATTGGGCTTGCCGCTTCGGCTTTGTTACCGTCCATTGTCACCGCATGGCCTGAGCCAGATTTAGCCTCAAACACTAAACCGTCACGCCAATTTACTGTTGCATGCATGGTCGCCGCCATCGATAACTCCTCGCTTTATAGTTGGTTAGAATTTTAGCCCTGGCGCTAATTTCTCTGGCAAGCTGACATGGTCAGCTTCCACCGAAGCAACTGGGTATGCACAGTAATCAGCGGCATAATAGGCGCTAGCACGGTGATTACCGCTCGCACCAATGCCGCCGAATGGCGCCGCGCTGCTGGCTCCAGTGATTGGCTTATTCCAGTTCACAATACCGGCACGAATACGCTTGAAGAAATAACGATATGTTTCTTCGCTGTCGCACAAAATACCCGCTGAAAGGCCATATTTCGTGTTATTCGCTTCTTCAATTGCCGCATCAAGATCAGTGTAACGATAGACTTTCACTAACGGACCAAAATGCTCAATATCTGGCATCTCAGTCACGTTGGTCACGTCTAATATACCTGGTGTCACGAAACCTAAGTTGTGGTCTTTCTGTAACATCTTCAACAAAACTTTAGCGCCCGCATCAATCAAATCATTTTGCGCTTTCACCATATCTGCAGCTGCTTTTGCCGAGATCATCGCACCCATAAATGGCTGTGGATCTGCTTCATAGTCGCCAACTTGAATATTTTCAGAAACTTCAATCAGGCGCTTCAATATTGCATCGCCTTGCGGGCTTTTCTCGATAAACAAGCGACGAGCACAGGTACAACGCTGCCCTGAAGTGATGAAGGCTGATTGCACGATATCGTGCACCGCAGCATCAATGTCAGCAACATCCTTAACGATAAGTGGGTTATTACCGCCCATTTCAAGCGCTAAAATTTTATCTGGGCGCCCAGCAAAGAGTTTGTGGAGCACATGACCTGTGTTCGATGAACCAGTGAAGAATAAGCCATCAATTTGTGGGTGCGCCGACAACGCTTTACCAGTATCAACCAAACCTTGAACTAAGTTCAGTACACCGTTCGGAATACCCGCTTTTTCCCACATTTTCACCGTAAACTCAGCCACCTTAGGCGTCATTTCACTTGGCTTGAAAATCACTGTATTACCCGCCAATAACGACGGTACAATATGACCGTTTGGTAAGTGGCCCGGGAAGTTATATGGCCCGTATACCGCAACAACGCCATGTGGTTTGTGACGCACAAACGCCTTTGCGCCTGGCATCGCGTTTTCGACGGTACCTGTGCGCTCGTGGTAAGCACGCTCAGAAATAGCCACTTTGCCGATCATCGCAGCAACTTCGGTCAACGTTTCCCACACTGGCTTGCCGGTTTCTTCAGCAATGATGTGCGCAAATTTTTGTTTATTTTCTTCTAATAATTCAGCAAAACGCTTACAAATCGCTAAACGGTCCTCGAAGCTTTTATCGGCCCACGCAACAAACGCGGCGCGCGCAGCCATTACTGCAGCATCAACCTGTTCATCCGTGGCCGCTTTGGCTTCCCAAATAATTTCATTGCGAGCTGGATTAATTGATTTAAATAACTCGCCTTCTCCGGCAACCCAGTTGCCATTGATATATAAATTCTGTTCAGACATTAGTTTGCTCCTGTCAATGTGACAAATCGAACGTAATCGCCTTCTTGCACACGCAGCGCAGCCGCCGCTTCGGCATCAATAATGACGTGTTCGTGCTGATCATCAAGTTGTGCTTGAATGGCACGAAATTCAGCGACATTCGTATTACATACAATAAATCGAGGCTTATCATCCGCAACCGATCCGATGGTCACTGGTAAGCGCTTACTGTCTCTAACACTCTTAATGTTAGCCACTTCGGCTTCGACGGTTGGCCCGGCATCAAAAATATCGATATAGCCACGGCTACGGAAACCTTCGCTTTGCAACATGCGCAAAGCAGGGCGTGTATTATCGTGAACCTGACCAATGACGGCTTGCGCTTCCGGTGGCAATAATTGCACGTATATAGGTAGCTTCGGCATCAATTCATAGACAAATGTTTTCTCACCAATACCGGTGAGATAATCAGCCTGAGTGAAATCCATTGAGAAGAAATTTTTCTGCAACCAACCCCAAAATGGTGATTCGCCATTGGCGTCAGAAACACCGCGCATTTCGGCAATCGCGATATCGCTAAAGCGATTACGAAACTCAGCCATAAACAACATGCGGAAGCGCGACAGTACACGACCATTCATATTCTTGCGAAATGGCTCGCGTAAAAACAATGTGCATAGCTCACTGACGCCAGTGTAATCATTACATAGTGTCAATGTTTCAAGCGCATTGTAGATATCTAACTCTTTGGAATGATGGACAACTTTGCCTACGTGATAGTGGTAGAAAGCATCGGTAAGGCCTACCGCGGCCTCAATACCACTGCAACCGACAACCTCACCGGTGTCCGTATCTTCCATGACAAAGAGATAACCTTCTTCACCCGGCTCACTCACTTGCTCGCGCGCAAAAGCTTCCTGTGCACGAGCAATGCGACGCCGCAATAATGCCTCGTCAACAGGCAGCGACGTGAAACCATGTCCAGACTCAACTGCACAGGTGTAAAGCGCCGCATAATCCTGCGGCGTAATCGGACGCACCACTAACATAGCGTGTCTCCGCTTCAATTAACCAGCAAGCTTAGCTACAGCTCGTTCAAATCGCGCCAAACCTTCAACAATATCTTGCTCCGGAATGATCAACGACGGTGTAAAACGAATCACGCTTGGACCAGCAACTAATACCATCGTGCCTTCGTCAGCCGCTGCGTTTAAGAAATCGCGTGCTTTACCTTCAAATTGTTCGGTTAACTCAGCACCCAACAACAAGCCTTTACCACGGATATCTTTGAACACATTGTATTTGTCGTTAATTTTCTGCAGCGCATCTTTGAACAACTGCTCACGCTTCTTAACGCCTTCAAGTACCTCATTGGTGTTCACCACATCAAACACCGCTTCGGCAACAGCACATGCCAACGGGTTACCGCCGTAGGTACTACCGTGCGTACCTGGCTTCAAGTGTTGCGCAATTTCTGTTGTGGTTAGCATAGCTCCGATTGGGAAGCCGCCGCCCAGCGCTTTCGCTGTTGAAAGAATATCTGGTGCTACACCAAGTTGTTGATAAGCATACAAGCTACCGGTACGACCAAAACCAGTTTGAACTTCATCAAAAATCAACAATGCATTGTATTTATCACAAAGTGCACGCACGCCTTTTACGAAATCGACATCAGGGCTAATAACACCGCCTTCACCTTGCAACGGCTCCATCATCACCGCACAAGTTTGTTCTGACATTAGTTTCTCAAGCGCTGCTAAATCGTTGTAGTCAACATGCTCAACTGCACCAGGCTTCGGCCCAAAGCCATCTGAGTAAGCTGGCTGGCCACCAACCGTCACGGTAAAAAACGTACGACCGTGGAAACCTTTATTGAAAGCAATAATTTGGTTCTTTTCGCCACCGAATTTATCGAGCGCCCAGCGACGTGCTAATTTCAAGGCTGCTTCGTTCGCTTCAGCACCAGAGTTCGCAAAATAGACGCGGTCAGCAAAGGTTGCGTCAGTTAATTTTTTTGCCAAACGAATCGCTGGCTCGTTCGTGAATACGTTACTTAAATGCCAAAGCTTATTGCCTTGTTCGGTTAACGCCTTCACCATGGCTGGGTGACAATGACCTAAACAGTTCACGGCAATACCGCCAGCGAAATCGACGTACTCTTTACCTTCTTGGTCCCATACGCGTGAGCCTTCACCTTTTACCGGAATCATTTTCGCCGGGTTATAGTTTGGTACCATTACGTCATCGAAGAGTGCGCGATCGACTTTATTCGTGGTTGTCATAAGTATCCCTCATTGCCATTCAAATCGGTTCAAATTGACCTTCAAAGGAGGCCGTGTAAAGTGGCTATATTATCGCAGAAAAAAGCATCGGTGTCGTGTTCGACACACTGAAAAAATGGGGAGTTTTAGGTAACTTAGCTTGATTTGCAGGCGCGCTGCATAAGTATGCAGAAGAACGTGATCCTACTGAATATCTAACGCACAAAATCTGGTCAGATTAGGTCGCAAAATTCCAAAAATCGCTTAAAAATGGCATGCCCGTGTTCTGTTTCAATGGCTTCTGGATGATATTGAACGCCCCAAACGGGCAGACTCGCGTGGCGTATTCCCATCACCTCTTGTGCGCCGGTATCGCGATTCACCCAAGCATCAACAATCAGTTCATCGGGTAAACTATCGTGGTCGAGAAGCAACGAATGGTAGCGAGCAACCGTAAAAGGTGACGGTAGGCCTTCAAACAAGCCTTGATTATTGTGGTGAAGCTCTGAAGTTTTGCCGTGCATGACTTGCTTGGCACGCACCACTTGCGCGCCAAACACTTGCCCAATTGCTTGATGACCTAAGCACACACCTAGTAGTGGAAGTTGGCCTGCAAACTTTTCAATCACCGGTAGCGAAATGCCTGCCTCATTTGGGGTGCATGGCCCAGGCGATATCACAATACCGGCGAGCGGCAGCTGCTGAATTTCCGCAAGGCTAATTTGATCGTTACGAACAACTTTGACTTCAGCATTTAACTCACGCAAATAGCGCACCACATTGTGTGTGAACGAGTCATAGTTATCGATCATTAACAACATAAGTTATGGCCGCGGCACAAACCCAATCACGTCATACACTTTACGCAAGGTTTCTGCTGCGTGCGCACTCGCCGCTTCGGCACCTTTCGCCATCACTTGGTCAAGGTAAGCGCGATCATGACGTAGCTCACTGTAGCGCTGCTGAATTGGCTCCAACATGGCAACAACAGCGTCGGCAGTATCGCCTTTTAAGTGACCATACATTTTATCTTCGTATTCAGGTACCAAATCAGCAATTGAACGCCCCGTTGCCGCAGACAAGATAGATAGCAAATTCGATACGCCTGGTTTTTCTTCGGTGTCGAAGTAAATACGCGCCTGCTCATCCGAGTCGGTCACTGCACGTTTTAGCTTCTTGATAATTTTTTTCGGCTCTTCAAGCAGTCCAATAAAATTATTCGGGTTATCGTCTGACTTGGACATTTTCTTGGTTGGATCTTGCAAACTCATAATGCGAGCGCCAACTTCCGGAATAAATGGGTCTGGTATCGTGAACACCTCGCCATAAAGGTTATTGAAGCGGGTCGCCACATCACGAGCGAGTTCTAGGTGTTGTTTTTGGTCATTGCCGACTGGTACTTCGTTGGCTTGATATAACAAAATATCCGCCGCCATGAGTGCAGGGTAAGTATACAAACCGGCATTAATGTTGTTAGCGTGGCGATCGGATTTATCTTTGAATTGTGTCATCCGATTCAATTCGCCCATTTGGGTATAGCAGTTCAAAACCCAGGCCAATTGTGCATGCTCTGGAACGTGAGACTGAACAAAAATAACACTTTTCTCAGGATCAAGGCCACAAGCCATATACAACGCCAACCCATCTAAGGTTGCCTCGCGCAGTTTTTCTGGTTCTTGGCGAACCGTAATCGCGTGCAAATCAACCAGCATAAAGCGGCAGTCATGAGTCTCTTGCATTTTTACCCACTGACGCAACGCGCCAATGTAATTGCCAATTGAAAGTTGTCCTGATGGCTGGCAGCCGCTTAGTACAATGGGTTTACTCATAATCTGTGTGTTCCGTTATTTAACTACTGTCGCAAGCTGCTGACGCATTTCGTCAATCACTTGCGCATAATCAGGTTGATTGAAAATGGCTGAACCGGCAACGAACATATCGGCGCCCGCAGCTGCTATTTCAGCAATGTTATCGACTTTCACGCCGCCATCAATTTCAAGGCGAATGTCGCGTCCGCTAGCATCAATAATTTGTCGCGCTTGGCGCAATTTATCTAAGGTAGCCGGGATAAAGGCTTGCCCGCCAAAGCCTGGGTTTACCGACATCAATAAGATGACATCAACTTTATCCAATACGTAATCGAGATAATGAAGGGGAGTGGCTGGGTTAAACACTAAACCAGCTTGGCAACCTGCGGCTTTGATTTGCTGTAAAGAGCGGTCGATATGAGTTGATGCCTCTGGATGAAAAGTAATAATTGAAGCGCCAGCCTCAGCAAAATCATCAATCATTCTATCAACAGGTTGCACCATTAAATGCACATCAATCGGTGCGGTAATTCCATAGTCACGCAACGCTTTGCACACCATCGGGCCAATGGTTAAATTGGGAACGAAATGGTTATCCATTACATCGAAATGAACAACGTCTGCGCCAGCAGAAAGCACGTTCTCTACCTCTTCACCGAGCCGCGCAAAATCTGCTGATAATATTGATGGTGCGATTAGAAAGTCGCGCATAGGCACCTCACCTGTCAAAAAGTCGCTATAGTGTACCAAAGGTTAGTGCGCTTAGCAGTCAAAAAAATGCGTGAATTAGCTTGGCACTGGTGCCTTTTTCCTGCTATTTTATGAGTTCATTTATTAACCGGAGGTTCCCATGAAACTGTCAGCAATGTCAGTCATTGTGGCTACAAGCATTGTGCTCACTAGCGCAATGGGAGCTTCTGCGTGGCATACACAGACCAGCAAGTCTCTCGAAGAATGCCAAGCACTGATGCAAAATAGCGAACAACCCAATGCTCAACAAGTTTGCCAAGCGCAACAGCAAAGTGTGACTTGGAGTAGTTGGTTCAGTGGTAAAAGTCGTTCAACCCAATTTCATTTCTTAGATTTATTCGAATTACTGTTTGGTTCATCAGAATCAAGCAAGCGTGACTATAACCGTCCAATTAATGGTTAAGTCGTGATGTCTTTAACGAAGACAAAAGTTAAACAACCTAATAAACCCTCCGTTATAGACATTATCATCAGCGTGCTCGCTGCTTTGTTTGGCGTGCAGTCTGACAAAAACCGACAGCGCGATTTCAATCACGGTAATCCAGTGATTTACGTCGCGGTCGGTGCCGTATTTGTCATCTTGTTTGTGCTAACGCTCGTGTTGGTGGTTAGCTGGGTTGTCCCAAGCTCGTAATTCCGGAATGGCGTAGCAACGCATCTACTTGCGGTTCACGGCCACGAAACTCTTTAAATAATTCCATCGCTTCGCGTGAGCCACCGCGTTCTAAAATTGCACGCAAGAAATCCTGTCCTGTTTCGCGATTGAAAATGCCCTCTTCTTCAAAGCGCGAATATGCATCGGCGGATAATACTTCAGCCCACTTATAGCTGTAGTAACCAGCGGCATAGCCCCCTGCAAAAATATGCCCAAAACTATGTTGGAAGCGGTTGTAGGTTGGCGGTTTACGTACAGCAACCTCATCGCGCACGGCATCCAACGTCGATTGAATGGTATCACCTTGCTCCGGGTTGTAGTCGCGATGAATACGCAGATCGAACAAGCTAAATTCTAACTGTCGAACCATTTGCATCGCCGATTGGAAGTTTCGCGCTGCCAGCATGTTATCCAATAGCTCTTGAGGCAATGGTTCACCACTTTCATAGTGACCTGAAATCATCGCTAATGCTTCCGGTTCCCAGCACCAGTTCTCTAAAAATTGCGACGGCAATTCAACTGCATCCCAAGCCACACCATTGATTCCTGATACACCAGCAACATCTACTTTCGTCAGCATATGGTGCAGGCCATGACCAAACTCATGGAATAGCGTCAGCACTTCGTCATGGGTAAACAACGCCGGCTTGTCACCGACTGGCTTATTAAAGTTACAGGTGAGATAGGCAACCGGTAACTGTAACGCATGGCTAGCAGTAACTCGTCGCACCGCGCACTCAGCCATCCAAGCACCACCACGCTTGCCTGAACGCGCATACAAATCTAAAAAGAAGCTGCCGCGCACGTCACCATTGTTATCAGTAATCACAAAGTAGCGCACATTCGGATGCCACGCAGAGACGGTATCTTGCTCTTCAATACGAATGCCGAACAGTGTTTGGACAACGTTGAACAGCCCTTTAACCACTTGGTTTTCTGGGAAGTAAGGGCGTAGTTGCTCATCCGAAATTGCATAACGTTGCTGTTTCAACTTCTCGCTATAGTAAGCAACATCCCACGCATCCAAATCATTCACGCCATATTCTTCATGCGCAAAATTAAGTACTTCTTGATAATCTGCGCGCGCCTGTGGCAAAGAACGCTGTGCTAAGTCTTGTAGAAATTGCTCGACCTGCGTCGTTGATTCGGCCATTTTTGTCGCTAACGACAGTGCTGCATAATTCTCAAAGCCGAGTAAAACGGCCAACTCATGGCGCAGTGCCAAGGTTTCGGCCATAATCTTCGAATTATCGAATTGCCCTGCTTGCGGCCCTTGCTCAGACGCGCGTGTGGTAAAAGCTTCATATAATGTACGCCGTAATTCACTGTTATCGGCATAAGTCATGACTGGCAAATAGCTCGGAAAATCTAACCCGAAGCGCCAACCTTCCTGCTCATGCTCTTCAGCCGCCGCTTTCGCTGCAGCCACAGCGCTTTCCGGCAAACCTGCTAACTCGCTCTCATCGGTGACCAAATAGTGCCACCCGTCGGTTGCGTCGAGTAAGTTATTGCTAAACTGCGACGAAAGCTCTGACAACTTGGTTTGAATCTCAGCATAACGTTTCTTTTTATCTGCCGGCAGAGCGATGCCTGAAAGTTCAAAGTCTCGTAACGTGTCGGTAATGACTTTACGCTGCGCTTCGGTCAACTGATTGAATTCCTTGCTTTCTTTTAGCCATTTAAAGGCAAGATACAGCCCTTCATGCTGTCCCACGAAAGTGCCATATTCAGATAATAACGGCAGACATTGATCATGCGCTTCGCGTAATTCTTTTGAGCTAACCACAGCGTTTAAGTGCGAGATCGGTGACCAGCTGCGCTCCAACAAGTCATCCACTTGCTCAAGGGGTTCAACGAGGCCATCCCACGTAAAATCACCCTTCTCGATAACCTCAGCAATAGTGGCCTTACAATCACGAATACGCTGCTCAATCGCCGGCACAATATGCTCAGGTTGAATCGCATCAAATGGCGGTAAATGGTAATCGCTGAGCAAAGGGTTTTGACTCATGGAGCTTCCTCTTGAATAATGCGTGAATACTTTTGTTCTGATTTTCTAGAAATTAGATATGGGGTGCTCGGCCTAATATCAAGGTCGACACTTAACAACAGGGAATTACAATGACACAAAACACATCCTATTGGCTACGCCAAACTTTCACTGCAGTGACTGCAGCGATTTTCATCACTGGTTGTAGCTCGTTACCGAGCATGAGTGATACTAACGCTACGTCATCGCCGCAAGGCTCTGAGGCGGTAAAATTCGACGAGTTATATGGTGAAGGTAAATTCAACGCACGCGGCGTTGGCCCAACGCGTTGGCTTGCTAACGGCAGTGGTTATACCGTTCTTGAAACCGCTGAGAATGGCGGCCAAGATCTGGTTCGATATCACCCTGAAACACAGCAACGCACAGTACTTGTAGAGGCAGAAAACTTACGCCCGAGTGCAACCGAAGAACCGTTAAACGTTGCGGATTACAGTTGGTCTGAAGACGGTAAAAAACTCTTAATTTTCACCAACACAAAACGTTCATGGCGTACTCACACCCTCGGTGATTATTGGGTATATAACTTATCAACCAAGCGCCTTCAGAAGCTTGGCGGCAACGCGGAAGCGTCGACATTACAGTTTGCAAAGTTTGACCCGCAGGCAACCCGTGTTGCTTACGTGATGAAAAACAACATCTATGTTGAAGATTTGAGCTCAAATAAAATCACGCAGCTGACCGAAGACGGTAACGAGACCATCGTTAACGGTACCTTTGACTGGGTCAACGAAGAAGAGTTTTTCTTACGTGATGGCTTCCGCTGGAGTCCTGATGGCAAATCAATTGCTTATTGGCAGTTGGATACCGAAGGCACGCCGCTGTTTACCATGATCAATAACACCGATTCGTTGTATCCAACGCTGAAACAGTTTCCTTATCCGAAGGTTGGTGAAACCAATGCAGCCATGCGCATTGGTGTGATGCCAGCTAATGGTGGTGATACAACATGGATGAAGATACCAGGCGACCCGCGTCAAAATTATTTAGTCCGGATGCAGTGGGCAGGTAATAGCTCACAACTATTGATTCAGCAATTAACTCGCTCACAAGCAGTCAATACCGCTTATCTTGCCAACGCCCGCTCTGGTGCGGTGCGTGAGTTGCTACAAGAAGTGACTGAGAGCTGGGCTGAGTATGTTGATGACCTGCAGTTTATTGACGGCGGCAAATCATTTACCTGGTTGAGCGAACGCAGCGGATTCCGTCATATTTATGTGGTGCAGCGCGATACTGGGCGTTTGAGCACAATCACCCGCGGCAACTGGGACGTTATCGAAGTGCTGCAAATTAATGAAAACGACGGCTGGGTTTACTTTATCGCATCACCTGAAACACCGTTAGAGCGCTACTTGTTCCGCGCGAGCCTTGATGGCAGCGGCAAGCTTGAGCGGTTAACGCCAGACCAATCAGGAACTCATGGTTATCAGTTATCAGCTGACGCGAAGTACGCTGTACACACGTATTCAGACGTTGATAGCATGCCTGTGGTCGACATGATTTCACTGCCTGAGCATCGCCGTATTCGTGTCATCAAAGACAATCAGAATGCGCAAGATGCGTTTGATAAATTGAAACGCGGTATGTTTGAATTCTTTCAAGTGGAAGCACAAGATGGCTTGAAGCTCGATGGCTTTCTAATGAAGCCAGCTGACTTTGATGCCAGTAAAGAATATCCAATCGTGTTCTACGTTTACGGTGAACCTTGGGGACAAACCGTTTCAAATAGCTGGGGCGGTGAGCGCTTCTTGTTTCATACCTACTTAACTCAGCAAGGCTACATTGTTGCCTCAGTTGATAACCGTGGTACTCGTTCGCCACGCGGTTTCGAATGGCGTCGCTCAATCTATAAAAACCTAGGTGACATTACCGTTCGTGATCAACATGACGCACTGCAAGCCATGTTAAAGCGTTGGGATTTCATTGATGGTAATCGCGTCGGCATCTGGGGCCACAGTGGTGGTGGTTCGCAAACCTTAAACGCGCTGTTCCGTTACCCTGAAGCCTACCATGTCGGTATGGCGTTAGCGCCAGTGCCTGATCTCACCCTTTACGATACGATTTATCAGGAGCGTTATTCAGGCTTGTTGCCAGAGTCAGCCGACCGATATCGCGAAACGTCAGCGATTACCCACGCAGAAAATCTGCAAGGTGAGTTGCTACTGGTACACGGCACTGGCGATGATAATGTGCATTTTCAGGGCTCAGAACGCTTAGTGAATGAATTGATCAAGCACGGCAAGCAATTCGATTATTTTGCCTATCCAAACCGTACCCACGGCATTAGCGAAGGCAAAGGCACCACGCAACATTTGCGTACGATGATGGTTGAATTCTTGAAGGAGAATTTACCGGTGAACGCGCCTTAATCGTCACTGTAGTCTAAATAGTGGTTGTTCAGCACGGTCACGCCGTGCTGACGCAACCATTGCTCTGCCTCTTCATAATCCGGCGAGTGACTCGCCACCAGTTGCCAAAACGCTTTACTATGATTAAATTCACGCAAATGGCAAAGCTCATGAATTACCACATTGCGTACAACCCATTCTGGCGCAAGCCATAGCTTCCAGGTAAAACGCAATTCGCGTTTACGTGTGCAATGCCCCCATTTACTGGTGAAGTCACCTACCGACCAGCCCGCGGGATTCAACTCGTGCGAGCTTGGCCACGACGCAAAAAAAGCATCAAGCCATGTTAACGCTTCCGATTTATACCAATTAATTACGGTACGTTTGGGTTCGTATTCCTGATTACTCCGCGCCGTAGTGGTTACAAACAACTCACTGCCATAGCGTTCCGCAGTTTTCCTCGTGGCGACGGCTACTTTGAGTTTTAGCGGTTGTCCAAGCCAGCGCAAGCGTTCGCCCGACTGCCATTCACGAGGCGTTAAGCTTTCAAGCCGCTGCTGCTGGCGGTTTAGATGCTTCGAAATCCACTCATGCTTTTGTTGCACGAAATCGGCAATGATCGCCTCTGACATATGCCAAGGAGCCTGTACTTCCAATTTTCCTTGCGCAACCTTCAAAGCCAAGTTGCGTCGTTTTTTACTGCGATTGATTTGGTAGATAAGGCTCATCGGTTTTTTCGTTGGTTAATTCTGGTCATTGGCGGGCTGTTGCATTGCACCCGCTGTCTTTTTCGGCGATCATAGCCTGATTCACATTATGAACCATTACTCTAGCATGTCACAGGAGTTGAACACATGACCCGACATTATGATTATCTTGCCATTGGCGCCGGTAGCGGCGGCATTGCATCAGCTAACCGAGCAGCAATTCGCGGTGCTAAAGCAGCCGTTATCGAAGCCAAAGCGGTGGGCGGAACTTGTGTTAACGTTGGTTGCGTTCCGAAAAAGGTCATGTGGTATGGCGCACATATTGCCGAAGCCATTAAATATAGCTCGGCTTACGGCTTTGATATTGAACAAAAAGGTTTTGATTGGAGCACCTTAGTCAAAAACCGCGAGGCTTACATTGAACGCATTCACGGCGGTTACAAACGTGGTTTTGAGAGCAACGGCGTGGAATATATCGAAGGCTTTGCGCGCTTTGTAGACTCACGCACCGTTGAAGTCAACGGCGAGCGTATTACCGCCGACCATATTACCATCGCGGTTGGCGGCCGAGCCATTATTCCTGACGTGCCGGGTGCCGAATATGGTATCGATTCAGATGGCTTCTTTGCCTTAAACGAGCGTCCTAACAAAGCGGTTGTTATTGGCGCCGGTTACATTGCTGTAGAAATTGCTGGCGTGTTGCATGCACTGGGCACTGACGCGCATTTATTGGTGCGTGGTGACCGACCATTGCGTTACTTTGATCACGATATTACCAATGCCTTACTTGAGCGTCTCAAACAAGACGGTCCGCAGCTTCATACCGGTTGTGTTGTTGAGCGTGTCGAAAAGAATGACGATGGTTTACTTACTATTCATTGTGATAATGGTGAATCCATTGAAGGCGTCGATTGCTTAGTTTGGGCGATTGGTCGTGAACCAGCTACCGATAAAATCAACCTCGAAGCGGCCGGCGTGACCGCCGATGCCCATGGGTTTATTCGTACCGACAAGTATCAAAACACCAATGTCAAAGGTATTTATGCGGTGGGCGATATTACTGGTGAAGCACAGCTCACGCCGGTAGCTATTAAGGCAGGTCGCCTGTTAGCAGAGCGCTTGTTTAATAAAGATATGCCAGATGCACACATGGATTACAGCCAAATTCCTACCATCGTGTTTAGCCATCCAACCATTGGTACCGTTGGCTTAACCGAAGCCGAAGCTCGCGAAGTGCATGGTGATAACGTGACGGTATATCGTTCGCAGTTTGCAGCGATGTACAATGCCGTCACCCCACACCGCGCGTTGAGTACTTTCAAGCTCGTTTGCGTTGGCCCTGAAGAGCGTGTGATTGGTCTACACGGTATCGGCGAAGGCATGGATGAAATTCTACAAGGCTTTGCCGTCGCTATGAAGATGGGCGCAACCAAAGCCGATTTCGATGCCACGGTTGCACTTCATCCAACCAGCGCTGAAGAGTTTGTGACGCTACGCTAACCTTTTACATCAATCGTCATGGACAAAATACGAGACAGATGGCTGTATGGCAGCCCTGTCTCGTTATGCCACTGATTAAACGTATCTTGAATTTGCTTTGCGCCGCGACGGCTATATGGCGACGCATCGAGCAATTTGTGATTCCGCAACGCCGTTAGGTTATCTGGAGTTAGTAAATACCCATCCCACCCAAGACGTCGAAGTACGTGCTGTGCAGCCGTGCCACCTAAGCGAGCGCCATGCTTTTTAAAGAACCGCAAAAGCTCAGCTTGTTCTGCTGACGGCCATTGCGCCAAAAATTTCCCAAAACTACCGTGCTGCTCAGTAACTTCAACAATCATGCGAGCATTTACCGGAACCGTCGCAATTTTTTGTAGATTGCGCACAATACGTTCGTCACGCGCCAGCTCATCAATTCGCTCTGGTGGCACTTGTTGCCAGTACAGTGGTAAAAATCCAGCAAAAGCCGCTTCAAACCCGGCCCATTTATTTTCAATAACACGCCACGCGAAACCGGCACGAAACACACAGCGGGTCATTTCAGCAAGCACCTGGTTATCAGAGATTTCCAAAAGTTCAGCTTTCGTTGCCAGCTTTGGCATGCGCTGTTTAACCGCTTGTTCACCGCCATGACGTTTCATCGCGCGTTCATAGAAATAATCAAATTTCATTGTTCCGCTAGGTATCCTTAATAATCCTGCATGCGGTTATGCTTAGCTCGATTGTTTGAGTTTGCCGGCCGGTTGACCTGACCACGCGGCGTAGCTTTCACCGGTTTATCATAACGCTGCGCGCTTTTCACTGCCGCACGAGGCTGTTGATAGCTGGGCTTCGGCGTTGCCCGCGGCGTCACTCTCACAGTCGGTTGACTCAACTGAGATTGTTTCGGCGTTCGCATGTATGGCTCACGTACGTCTCGATTTTTCACCTTAGGTTGAATGCGAACATTTCGTTCACGTGCCACTGAGTCACCCCACTGAGGCGATTTATTGCGTGGTGTCACCTTCACTTCAGGTCGCGATTTCGCCGCCACATGCGCGGGTTTTCTATCGCGCAACGTACGCACAATGCGGTCTTGTTCTGGACGTTTATTGCGCTGGGCAACAACATTTCGAGTAGTAACCTGCGGTTGCGCCGATTGTGTACGCGGTGACGTCATTACACGCTGATTATTCAGAGCTCGCTGCGACACTTGAGGTCTGACAATTTCATCACGACCGAATTTACCACCGCTGACCATATAGTATTTCGGGCGCTCCGGCTGCAGATCACGATGGCGATAATCAACCCCACGGCGATGGCGTGGGTTGTGATACCAGCGTTTGCTATCTTTGCCCGTCATATAATAATCACGACGTTTTTTCGGCGGCTCACGATAATAATGATGATTGATCACCACATAACGTTGCGGCCAATAGAAGTGACTAAAATAATAACGGCTTGGTATCGAGTAACTAATACCCCAGTAAATTCCTGAGCCAATACTCACAGTGAGTGTTGGGCGCGACCAGAAAACTGGCTGGTAATCATGCCAGCGCCACGAGCCATACACCACACGTGGGTCATAGTAAGGTACATAAACCACTTCACGACGAACGTTTTCGATCACGATGGTGCGATCTTCACGGGCAACATTGACGTGCTCATTGGAGCGCAAATTACCTGCTACATATGCGTCATCACGCAGCACTTGCACGCGTTCTAGCACCTCATCTTGCTGTGCCAGAAATGCCTCGCCGACAGCTTGTGTCCACTGCAAATCATCGCTCATTTGTTTCAGCACTTCAGGTGTACCGACAAGAGCTTTCACACTTGCATCCCACGTTTCGCCAGCGGCACGCTCTAAAGCCTGCTGTGGAGATAAATGCTCATGGCGACGCACCCAGCGCTCCGCTTCAACCACTTCCAATGGATACGTTGCGGCAATAAGTACATGCGACAGTAGGCTGTCGGGATACAGCGCAATTGGGGCAAGCAGCCGATCTAATTCAGCTTTCGAATAATAGACAACTTGCTGTTGTGACGTTTCAGCCTGGGCTACTTGAGGTGCAATAGCGAGTCCGGTGACTCCCATTGCACACAACATTGCGACAGCACTGAAACCACGCTTAAATTGGTGAATCTGCATTGTAAATGCCTCCAAACGGCAGATAGCGGAAAGCTATCAGTTACTAGTTTAGTCGCAATTCTGAGCAATTTAGTTTCATCTAAACAATTATTTTTTGTAAAGATTAGGTTAACCAGTTGATTATACAAGGCCTTGCTCTAACATCGCATCCGCAACTCGCTTAAATCCGGCGATGTTTGCTCCGAGCACTAAATTTCGTGGCTTTCCGTACTCTTCAGCGGTGTGGGAAATATCGCGATAAATATTCTTCATGACTTGCTTTAAACGCTCGTCCACTTGTTCAAACGTCCAGCGTTGCATACTGGCGTTTTGCGCCATTTCTAGCTGACTGGTCGCGACACCGCCGGCGTTAGCGGCTTTACCCGGTCCGTAGGCGATTGAACTTTGTTGCACCGTATCGAAAGCAGCTTCGGTCAGCGGCATATTCGCACCTTCGGCGATGCCTAAACAGCCATTTTCTAATAAGCATTCAATATCGTTTTGCGTTACTTCATTCTGCGTCGCGCATGGAAAGGCTAAATCAACTTCATAGCGCCAAACTTGATGACCATTCTCAGGATAGTCTTCGCGTGGCGTGTATTCGGCGTCAGAGTGCGTTTCTAAGTATTTTTCTAAACGGGCATGTTGCTGCTCTTTCAAGCGTTTTACTAAGTCGAGATCAATACCGGCTTGATGATAAATTGTGCCTGATGAATCACTGCACGTGACTGGCTTCGCACCAAGTTCATAGAGCTTTTCCATGGTATAAATGGCGACGTTGCCTGAACCAGATACAGCGCAACGCTTTCCTTCAAGTTCCTCATCGCGGTCCGCCATCATGTAATTGGCAAAATAAACACAACCAAATCCGGTTGCCTCTTTGCGCACCAGTGAGCCGCCCCAAGCCAGACCTTTTCCGGTTAATACACCATCAAAGGTATTCGCAAGACGTTTATATTGCCCAAACAAATAGCCAAGCTCGCGGGTGCCAACGCCAATATCACCTGCCGGAACGTCCGTTCTTGGGCCTATATGTCGAAATAGTTCGGACATGAACGATTGACAAAATCGCATGATCTCAGCATCTGATTTCCCTTTCGGGTCAAAATTAGCGCCCCCTTTACCACCACCGATGGGTAAACCAGTTAGCGCATTTTTAAAGATTTGCTCAAAGCCAAGAAACTTAATAATCGAACCATTAACACTGGGGTGAAAGCGCAACCCCCCTTTGTAAGGTCCCAATGCAGAATTAAATTCTACTCGGTACCCTTTATTCACGTGTACTTGGCCATTATCGTCAAGCCACGGTACCCGAAACATAATTTGACGTTCCGGTTCAACAAGACGGGCAATGATGGCTTGTTCACGATACTTTGGATGCTGCTCTAGAATTGGCTCTAAACTCTCGAGTACATCTTCTACGGCTTGATAGAACTCGGTTTGCGCTGGGCTAGTCTGTTGCAATTGTTCAATGGTATCGTGAATATATGTCATACACGGGTCCTTTTTTGTGCATTAAAAGTGTTATTAACATTAGTCTCTTAGAACGGCTAAAAAAAGGAAAAAGCTCATAATTAAGACAATTCATTCAATCAATAACTAGCAATTAGGCATTAAATGACTACTTCATACTCGATAAAATTCAAACGCGTTTATGACGAAGCAGAGGATAGCGATGGTATTCGCATATTGGTTGACCGACTATGGCCGCGTGGGGTAAAGAAAGAAGCGCTATCGCATCATGACTGGTGCAAAGAAGCTTGCCCTTCGAATGAACTACGCAAAGCGTATCACGCAAACAAAATTGAGTTTGAAACCTTTGCTAAGCGTTATTTCGACGAGCTCAGTGCTAACCCGAATAACTTAACGCCACTCCTTCGCTATGCTCGACAATCTCAAGTAACGTTGCTAAGTGCGGTAAAGTCATTTGAACATTCCCACCTTCCAGTGCTAAAACATGCCATTATTGAGGCACTCAAATTAGAAGACCAAGAAGCCGATGGCAACAACCTGAGCTCGCCGGTGTGCTTTGGTAAAGATTTCAACTATTGGGGATAACCGTGACAACAGATTTTATTGAAGTTTATGACGACGCTTTGCCTGCCAAGTTTTGTGAGCACTTTATTCAACGCTTCGAGCAAAGCCCGCATAAGCAGCAAGGCCGCACCGGTGGTGGTATTGATACCGACAAAAAGAAAAGCGAAGACCTCTATCTCAATCAATACCCAGACTATGCCGATGACCTACGCACAATATGTGATATTACGACGCGATACGCGTTAGAGTATTTCAAAAAATATCACTTTGCGCTGATTGCCCCGGTAGCCCTGAAGGTTAAGCACCCAAAAACTGGCGAACCGGTGAATCTAACTCATGAAAACTTCGATGAAGTGGTTGCTGGAAATGAACAAGCGTACATGCAGTTACTTTACCGACTGGGCCCTATTCAAGCGCAGAAATACTTAAAAAACCAAGGCAATTATAATTACTGGCACTGTGAAGTGTTTCCAGAGAAGAACAGTGTCGAGGCATTACATCGTAGTTTATTGTTCATGTTTTATTTAAACGATGTGGATGAGGGCGGCACCACTGATTTTTATTATCAACAGCGCAGCATTAAGCCCAAGCGCGGGCGTATGGTGATAGCACCCGGCTATTTCACTCACACCCATCGCGGGACGGTACCGGTATCGAATGATAAATACATTCTTACCAGCTGGATTCTCATGAACTCAGGTAAACAGCTATTCGGGTGATTTCAACACTTGACCAGCGTCATCTAGCACCGTGACGTCAACATGGATGCCATTACGGACACTTTGTGTGACGACACAGAAGTTTTCAAATTGCTCGAGTACCCGGTCTAGCTTGTCAATTTGATCGGCCGCTTGCCCAAGGTTTAATTCAACTTGCATGGCACTAATGCGCAAGCGGCCATCTATGCGTTCCATATCACCTTGAACCTTCGCCGTGACTTTACCTGGGTCACCTTTGAATTTGCGAATAGCGAACATTAAACTCGCCGCCAAACAATTTGCAACGGCCGCCGCTAACAGCTGGCTCGGTCCTGGCCCCTCGCCGTGACCTACTGGTTCGTGTTCGTCGGTAATGATTTGCCCAAACTCACCAAAATCGACTTCAAACTTATAGTTATCAATCAACGCAAGTTTTACTTCGAATGCCGGATTTTCCATGTGTTCCTCCAGTTTTTCTGCAATAATTACCGATTCAATCATGTCATCACGTCGCGCGAGGAGAATGATTCATGAAGAATCCGCTGTATATTCCTTATGCAGGCCCTAATTTGCTTGAAACGCCGCTATTAAACAAAGGTAGCGCGTTCACCCGAGAAGAGCGAGCTGCGTTTAACCTAACCGGCTTATTACCGCCTCGGTACGAAACCATTGAAGAGCAGGTTAAGCGCTGTTACATGCAGTATTCAAGTTTTGACACTGCAATTAATAAACATATTTATTTGCGTGCGATTCAAGATAATAACGAGACCTTGTTCTACCGTCTGCTGCAGCAACATCTTGAAGAGATGATGCCGATTATCTATACCCCAACTGTAGGCGATGCGTGCGAACAATTCTCTGATATTTATCGCAGTTCTCGTGGATTATTTATTTCTTACGATGACCGTGAGCAAATGGAAGATATTCTGCGTAATGCCACGAAGCGTAAAGTCAAAGTGATCGTCGTGACCGATGGTGAGCGCATTCTTGGTCTTGGTGACCAAGGTATCGGAGGTATGGGCATTCCGATTGGTAAATTAAGCTTATATACAGCGTGCGGCGGTATCAGCCCAGCCTATACCTTGCCTGTATGTTTAGACGTTGGTACCAACAACGAAAAACTATTGAACGACCCGATGTACATGGGTGCACGTCATAAGCGTATTGATCAAAGTGAATATAATGCGTTTGTTGATCGGTTTATGCAGGCGGCACGCCGTCGTTGGCCAGAAGCCATGATTCAGTTTGAAGATTTCGCGCAACCGAATGCCATGCCGCTGCTACGGAAATATCGTGATGACTACTGCTGCTTTAATGACGATATTCAGGGCACAGCAGCTGTCACTGTTGGTACGCTGTTAGCCGCTTGTCGTAGCAAAGGTGTGCAATTAAAAGATCAAAAAGTTGCCTTTGTTGGTGCTGGTTCAGCTGGCTGCGGTATTGCTGAGCAGATCATTCAGCAAATGGTGGCCGAAGGGCTAACCGACGAGCAAGCGCGCCGTAATATTTACATGGTCGATCGGTTTGGCTTGCTAACCGAAGGCATGAGCGATTTGCGTGACTTCCAACAAGCGCTAGCGCAGCCACTAGAAAACCTTGCTGATTGGCAACACAGTGGCGATTATGCATCGCTACTTGATGTGATGCACTGCGCCAAGCCAGGTATTTTAATTGGGGTTTCAGGTCAACCGGGATTGTTCACGGAGCAGGTCATTCGCGCCATGCACCAGTATACCGAAAAACCAATCATCTTCCCGCTTTCAAACCCTTCGCGCCAAATCGAAGCACACCCCGCGCACGTGATTGAGTGGACGGACGGTGAGGCGATTATTGCCACGGGAAGCCCTTTCGATGCAGTAAAATTCAAAGGTATCGATTATCCGATTGCGCAATGCAACAACAGCTATATTTTCCCTGGTATTGGTTTGGGTGTTATTGCTGTGAAAGCGCGAATTATCTCAGATGAGATGCTGATGGCGGCGAGTAACACACTTGCTGACGAGTCACCGCGCGTACGCGGTGAGGGCGACAGTTTATTACCTGGTATTACGCACATTGCCGAGTTGAGTAAAAAAATCGCATTTAACGTCGGTAAAGTTGCTCAACAACAGGGCCTGGCCCTTGAGGTGAGTGACGAAACTCTGCGTGAGCGTATTGAAGCTAATTTCTGGCACCCAGAATATCGTCGCTATAAGCGTGTTAGCATTTAGTCAAAGCAACTAGCGATTCGACCTATTTCCTTGTATGTTCAATACATAGCCATACGAGGAGGTCGAATGCGCTGGGGGATTATAGGCCTGCTACTGCTACTGGTATCACCTTTAGCTCATGGCCAATCAAAAGAAACGGACAAGCCCACCGAGGACGAAAAAGCTGCGATCGACTCGTTCCGGGAGGGCTTAACAAGCTCAGTGAATGCCACTGCGGCTTGGCTCGACTCGTTTTTCGCCGATGATATTGATCCCGACGCCTACGATACAGCCTCAGGCAGCCTGAGAATTACGCCAGAGTGGGACGAGTACGATGGCTTTCGGCTCGACTCGAGCTTCCGCGCAACCGTTGTCTTTCCGCATGCCGAAAGAAAGTTCTCTGCAATCATTGGTCGTGGCGATTTCGATGACTTTATCAACGATACCCAACAATCTCGTCCGTCCGTTATTCGACGCGATCAGTCTGACGAAGAGTGGATGCTTGGTCTCGGTTTTGATCCGCAAGTCAGTAACAAACATAGCCTTTCATTTGGCGCAGGCATTCGTGGCGGGTTGGCCCTGGACCCTTACCTTCGAGCTCGATACAAATACGAGTCGATAATCGGTGAAAATGTTGAATTTTTCACCCAAAGTGTTGCATTTTGGCGCGATAGTGATGGGTTTGGTGTGGCGCAAACCTTTGAATTTGATGCGGCGCTTTCTGATCAGTGGTTTTCAAAAAGTTGGATAAAGGGAACGTTTGCTGAACGTACGGAAGGAGTTCGCTGGCATGCGTCACAAAAGCTTTATTATATGTACCATTTTGAGCGAGCCATTGCTGGCGAAGTGTGGTGGTATGGTGAAACCGAACTTGATGTGCCCATGCAAGATTATGGTGTGCGGGCATTACACCGCAGCCGGTTTAAGCGAGAATGGCTTTTTTTGGAAGGCTGGGTCGGCTTGCATTGGCCACGAGAAACATTCGACGAACAACGCAAGCCCAGATGGATGGTTGGTTTAGAAATTGAATTACTCTTTGGCGAGTAGCTTTATAGCCAACCGAATGCCGAAGCAATACTGCGAGCACCCAGGCCAGTAGCAATAAAACACACGATAATTCCCAATATATTTTGCTGCCACGAGTTCCGATGTTGACCAAGACGCGGCTGATTGCATACCCACACTAGGAATACCGCAATAAATGGTAATAACACGCCATTCGCTACTTGCGCGAAGATAATGACTTCAATCGGCTTTAATCCCAAGGATGCTACGAGAACGCCAATAGTTAGAATAATCATCCAAATGGCACGGAATTTCTTATCTTTAAGTTGGTTGGAATAACCAAGCACACCGCTTAATGCATACGCTGAAGCTAGTGGTGCCGTGAGCGACGACGATAATCCTGCGGCAAATAAACCAAGCGCCATAAAGGTTGTTGCTGCATCACCAAACAGTGGTTGTAAGGCTTGACCAAGATCAGCAGCGCCCTCAATGGTTAACGCTTTACCAAAGAATGCCGAAGCAGCAGTCGCAACAATTGCTAGCGAGATAAGCCCTCCCAGTGGTATTGAGATATAAATATCGCGGCGAGCGTCATCAAGTTGTTCTGCTGACTGCCACTTTTCAGCGCAACTAGAAGCATGTAAGAACAAATTATAAGGCACTACTGTGGTACCAATTAGCGCCACAATCATCAAAATACTGCCGGCTGGCACCGAAGGCACAAGTAAACCGGTCAATAATGCTGCCCAGTCTGGTTTGGTTAAGATAAAAGTTGCTAAAAAGGCGATGCTCATTAGCAATACCAGACCAATTAATATTTTTTCCACGACTTTGTAGCTGCCTTGCCACAAGATGATAGCGGCTAAACCTCCCAAAATAATGGGAATATACTGTCCATCAAAAGGTAAGAGGCCGACTAACCCCATACGAGCGCCGCTAATATTACCCCCTTGATAGACACTATTACCGATAATCACCGCGGCAAAAATCAGTAGCACCACGAGCTGACGTAACCACGGTTGTTTAATAGCAGCTCGAATATTCTCCCCTAACCCTTGCTGAGTTACCACACCAAGACGAGCAGACATCTCTTGCAAAATCATGGTTGCCAGCACGGAGAAAACCAACGCCCACATTAGTGCGTAGCCGAAATTAGCGCCAGCTAATGAGGCTGTGACAACGGTTCCGGGCCCGATGAATGCGGCCGCAACTAAGGCCGCAGGTCCCATACTAAATCGTCGTTGTTTTGTCATTCTTCACCCGCTTTTAATTATCGTTATTGTCGTATTCTAACGTTCTCGGTTGGCAACGTCGTTAGTAGCATGCTAAACAATAGTAACAGCCAATCACTTATTTTAGGATAGCCATGTATCAAGACAGTTTCGAAAGCCCTATCGGCCCTGTTACCATCAGCAGCCGTGACGGCGAGTCTATTTGTGAAATTGCATTTGCGGAGCCTGATGGCTATCCATCATGCAATGTCACCAGAATTGGAAAGCAGCAACTAATCGAGTATTTCAACCGTAAACGTAAGCGTTTCAATTTACCATTGAAGCCAGAAGGCACCGAGTTCCAACACCGCGTTTGGAAACAATTAGCTACGTTAGAGTATGGTCAATTAGCGAGTTATCGTGATATTGCGATAGCTATCGATAATCCTAAAGGTAATCGCGCTGTTGGTATGGCAAACAGCCGGAACCCTATTGCCATTGTGGTTCCATGTCATCGTGTTGTTGGGGCTGATGGAAGCATCACCGGTTATGCCGGCGGTATTGAAAAGAAAGCATTTTTGCTCTACCACGAGGGAGCGGTATTTGATTGAAGAGAAGGCGCTCAGGTTATTAACTTAGAGCGCCCTTAACTTTTTCCGTTATAGCGCGCGTGCATTCGAACCACGTGCCCTTCAATTTCGTCACGTAACGAATGTGGCTCAATCACCTCAACGTTTTCGCCACAACTAAGAATCCACGCAATCAAATCTTTCGTGACTGGCTGAACAAATGTGACGAAAAAGCTGAGTCCATTGCGTTCGATTCGCTGCTCTGGGTGAAGTGGATTGTTAGTCACCAAATTCAACATGCCATTCGAACACTTCAATTTAACCCGAGCCAACGAACCGTGATTCGCATTATCAGGCAAATCAGGAAATGGTAAATGCGGTGCGGTTTTTGAGAGACTCCAGCCGAATGGCTTTGACCGATCATCGGCAATCAACGGGAAAACCTCAGACAACTCATTTAAGTTCCGCTGAATAGTGCGGACACTCACATCCACCCCATGTTCGGCTAGTCTTTTTCGCAACGATTGTACATCTACTTTCTGCGGTTCACGCGGAACGTGTTGTAGCAGCATGAGATATCGTAAAACACTCTGCACCGACGAACTCCTTGTCTATTGCGTTATGACATCTATCATACCTCGACATTGCGTCAAATCCTGTCGCATCAGTTATCTATTTGTAAAACTACAGCAAAATCAACCTATGTCACATTGTATATCAGTCGAATAAGCGCTTTACTTACTTTCGCTGGCTAACCAGACTAGCGCTCGAAATCGCCAGATAGGAGGTTCAGATGATTCGATTTGCTCTAATGATGTTGCTTGCATTAAGCGTTGTGAACGTAGCGACGGCACAAGACCAAAATGCACAGAAAGGTCAGCAAACAGCTGAAGAAGCTAAGGATAAAGCAAGCAAAGCTCAAGCCGAACGGGAAGCGTTACGAGCTCAAATGCAGGCAGAAAAAGAAGCCTTACAGAAAGAACGTAAGAAACAAAGCGATAAGCTAAAAACCAAGTCAAAGAAAAAAGACGACAATGGTGACAATCGCTAACTGCTAGTTCTTTTTTGAAAACAAAGGGACGGGGATATGACCCGTCCCTTTTTAGTTGGTGCGCTAAATTTCACCTATTACTCAGCAATATAGCAGACTTCAGCGTGAGCAACGACATAGATCACTTGAGCATCTGCTGGCATTATTGACACAACGTAATGCGACGTTGCAGAAGGCGAAACAAATGACTCTTGATTGCCGAATTGGCCTGGTGCGGTGGTTGCAACGATGACATCATCGGCGTATAGATGCGTTGCATTCCATGCATATCCTGACGCAGCGTTAAATGTAGCTAAAAAGGTTCCATTGCTATAGTAATACTGCAAGTCGCCCACATAATCACCATTATTGATGTTGTTTTGACCTGCACCGGCATATATGGGTGTCGAACCACTCTCGTTGTTGACAACAGTTAGCTGCCAACCCCAGCGATTAGCATTACCAACATTTAAGCTGTTAAAAGTATCTTGTCCGAGGGCAAAACCTGTTTCAGTGTTACTACAAGTTAACGGTTCGTCATCATCATCATCTGGGCAAGTCGCTTGATAAGCAAACCAAGTTGCCCAGCTACCTTGTGAAGTAATTCGATCACCCTCGCCCCATGCTGTTTCGGTTGAAATTCCGTTACCGACTACTGCATGAGCGGCAATGGCGAAATTACTGCTACAAGTAGCAGCCAAGTCTGCTAGCGGCAAAGTGAAGGTATATGAGTGCCCAACGTTTGAAGCAACAAATGGAAAGTGTCCGATTTGCGGATTACCTTTTTTATTTGTCGGAAGTTGACTGAAGTCAGTGCCAACAAATAAATGCAACTCAGACATCTCCCAGTCACCCGCGGTGGTATAGGTGACATAAACATTATCAGCATCGTTTTCGACACAAACCGATCCTACTTCAATCGATTGACCTGCGAATAAGGTTTGGCATTGTTCTGCATGGGCGATCGGATTCATGAACAATGCACTGGTTAACAAAAGCAATAGTGAACAGACGGTTTTCATAGGTTGCCCTCCAGGGCAGAAATTACATACTCCCACAATCTCTTTAAGACGGTGGTAAAACCCCTCACAGAATGCATAAACATGGAGGTGAGCATAATTTAGACTTTTTGTAGAAAAGATCTGTATATCTGTTGCAATTATCACTTATGTTAATATTGTTAAGATTATGAAAAGAATGGCTGGAATGAACGCATTCGAAGGTCTGGTAAGGTCTCTTGTTATCGCATCTGAGTGTATAATAGAAACCGAACTATGCTATATATAGACTCATGTCGATGCACATTGCGTGGATATATTTAAGGAAGAAGCTGTAATGCAAGTCGAGCAACCGGTTACATTGCCCAATTTACCTGGAATGTTTTTTCGTTCTTTATTTACCGTTGCGAGAAATGACCAGGAAGTTGCAGAGCCACAAACGTTGGACGCTGAATTTAGTGCGCCAGCTTTTTCTGCTGCGCAATTAAAGCGGTACCATGAAGCATTCAATGGCTTCGTCAGTGAAGTTCCATTAACGCTAATTTATTGTTTGGCGCAACGTGTGCATTTAGCACAGATGCTCGGTGAGCACTTCCCTTGGCCGGCGCCGGGGTTGGTGCACGTGAGCAATAGCATCGAACAACATGATGCTATCGACGCAGATGAAGGGTTTACTTTAAAAGCTTCAATTAAACTACCTGCCCGTGGCCCTAAAGTGTCACCGCGTCGCTTGCGTCCGCTTTTTACGGTTGAATTTTGGCAACAAGATAATCATGTCGCAACCTGCGTTAGTGAATATCAAGTTATGCCAAAGCAAGCTGATCGCCCACGTCGAGCAAAAGAAAATAAAACTTCCGAACCGCCGGGTGATGAATGGCAACAAATTGATACTTGGAAATTAGCAGGTAGAGTCGCTCGTGACTATGCGCGATTGTCAGGCGATTTTAATCCCATCCATCTCCATCCTCTGTTATCGCGTTGGTTCGGCTTTGATCAGCCCATCATCCACGGCATGTATATGTCGGGTCGCGCGCAAGCGGAAGTCGAGCGCGCGGCGAAACGCCCCGTCATCAAAATCGATGTCGCTTTTAAACGCCCTGTTCCACTACCGGCGCGTGTATCCTTGTGGCAACAATTGAATGAAGACAACCATGGTGGTCAATATCAAATTTGCGGCGCCGAAGACCACCTTCTGAGATTAGAAGGCAGCTTCAGCTTCGCGAAAGACTAATTACTTCTTCGATTTGAGTCGCTCAACACCCATAAAACGTAGCGAAAGCTTCTCATAAATTGGCTCAGACGTACCGCGACGCACTTTATACATAAAGTATTTCTCGAATGCGACTTTCGCCCAGTGCACCCAGCGGCCACTGCCGGTCCAATTGCGGTTGCGTGGCGGATTTTGCGGAATGGCTAAGAAGGCAGCTCCTGTATTCCCCATGTCTGCTAAGCACAAAGCGCTTAATGTTGGTTCGACAAGCTCGTCGCTTCCTGCTTCCATCGCCTCGATATTTGATACAATTGCTGACGTCATCGATTCGATCATTAAACCAGTCTTAGGAGCGCCAACTGGCACCGGCGTTGCCTCGATAGGCGGAATTGCCACACATACACCTGCAGCAAAAATATTCAGGTATTTGGGTGAGCGCTGATGTTTGTCAGTAATAACGAACCCTTTTGGATTACACAACTCTTCAACCGCCGCAACTGCGGGTGAACCCTTGAAAGGCGGTAAGAACATTGAATGCTTATAGTCGATCTGATGCTGTTTTAT